>JBCBZU010000448.1:0-2272 GCA_039815165.1 Pseudomonadota bacterium | reverse complement strand
GGAATATCAATGGGGTCAGAGTCTTTGATTTTGTTAAAACAGCACTATCAAAGTCTTTTAAATCACTGCTCCTACAGAATCAAAGACTCTAACCTTATTGATTCAATATTGATGAGCCTCCAACTGAGGACTTTGGTCAGGGTTATTATCCAGAACATTACTTTAGTTATATATTTTGAGAACATTACTTTGGTTATATATTTTGAAGGTTGGTTAGAGAGTAGACTAATTCTCCTCTGATCAAATTACATCCATATTTGTGTCAGATTCATTCGATTTTAAATACTATTTAACGAAAAACGACTTAGTCATATTGCTTATTACCCATGAGAATGAAAGCTTTCTCACTGGTAGTTATTGGTAGTAATAGTATTAAGTTCTCAACTTACTATCTTGGAGGTTTATGATGGATAAGGTTGGAGACGTAAAGTTAAGCCCGGTGCATCCTGCGCCTGATACAGTGAATAAAACCCTAGGTCAAGTTAATGCTCAACATAGAAGATTGGTTGATAAGTTCCTGCAAAGTGCGGGATTGGGCTTACAGAAAAGCCAGCCTCCGCGTGAGGATAACAACTGATCTTTAGCGACTAATCAAGGGTAACAATCCAATAATTGATTGTTACCCTTAGCTGTATTAAACCAAATGGCCCATTCACCAGCCGCCTATGGCTAGAATAGCCTTTTCAGGACTGACAGATAAATAGAAGGGTGCGCTGTAAGATAAGCTGTGGTTTAATCGTCTTTTGGTTGAAGACAGAGAGCATATGCCAGACCACGTTTCATCATTTAGGCAAACATCTCCCTATATTAAGGCTTATCGCAATAAGACCTTTGTGCTTATGCTGCCCGGTGCTGCTGTCAGCCACAGTAATTTTGCCAATATCGTCAATGATATTACCTTGCTGAATCATCTGGGGGTGAGAATTATTCTCGTCCATGGCGCTCGCCAGCAAATTGAGCAGGCCCTGGGTAAAGCCGGGATTGTGACCGATATCCACCATGGCAAACGGATTACCGATGAAAAAGCGCTGGACTGCTTTGTGAGTGCGGTCGGCTCAGTGCGCTTTGCCATAGAGTCTGCGCTATCCACAGGCTTGCCTAACTCTCCCATGCACAATGCGGATATTCAGGTGCGCAGCGGCAATGTGGTAACCGCCATGCCCTATGGCGTTGTCGATGGTGTGGACTTGCAGTACACCGGAAAAGTCAGAAAGATCGATACCTATGGCCTGGATGAAATGCTGTTTAACGGCAGCATCGTGCTGGTGTCACCCATCGGATATTCCGTGACCGGTGAAATCTTCAATCTCACCTATACAGAAGTTGCCACTGAAATTGCCGTCGCTCTGGAAGCGGACAAGCTGATTGCCTTTTCAAAAGCCAATGGCGTGATCGGCGATAATGGGCAATTACAGCGCCAGCTCACTTTATTGCAATGTGAGAAGTTTTTGCTGCGTAAAGAAATGACTGATAGCCACTTCTCACTTAAGGCCTGCTATCAGGCTTGTGATCGAGGCGTAAACCGCGCACAGCTTATTAGCTACCAAGAAAATGGCGCGCTTATCAAGGAGCTTTTCACCCGAGATGGCTTTGGCACCATGGTCCACCGCGACAGCTATGAGCTGATTCGGCGGGCGCGTATTGATGATGTGGGCGGTATTCTTGAGCTTATTGCACCCCTTGAAAAAGACGGCGTATTGGTTAAGCGCTCGCGAGAACGCCTCGAACAGGAGATAGAACATTTTACGGTTATGGAAATTGACGGCACTATTGTGTGTTGTGCGGCACTGTACCCCTTTATTTATGCCAATGCCGGGGAACTGGCCTGTATGGCCACTCACCCGGAGTACCGTAACAATGGTCGCGCCGCGAAATTGCTCGCTCATATCGAAAAGCAAGCGGCAAAGCTTAAAATGAAACAACTGTTTGTGCTCACCACCCAGACTGAGCACTGGTTTTTAGAGCAGGGCTTTAGGTCTTCAAGCCTTGAGATATTGCCGCAGGAAAGGTTAAAGCTGTACAACTATCAGCGCAATTCAAAAATCTTCGTCAAGGGGATTCAATAGCTCAGCAGCCTATTATTTCAAAAAAAGAAATAATGCCTTGTCAATATGGCATTTTACGCAATGCTTAAAGCACACGTATAATCCTAAAAACCGCAGTTGAACACAGAATTTGGGCTGAGAGATAAGGCCGCAAGACAAGGCGTCGCTCGCCGGCAATGGCCGTAGCCATTGCCAAGAGTGACAACGCCGTATTGCGGCCTTAGATC
>JBCBZU010000441.1:0-2341 GCA_039815165.1 Pseudomonadota bacterium | reverse complement strand
TGTATTCTTTTCAAGTGCCCCGTTAGTACGTTGTGTGATCTTGAAAAATGGCGTGTCGATGCAACTTAAGTAAAACACCACCTAAGATCATCTATGGCACAAGTGAGGCTTTAAGTGTGTGGGTGAGTGACCAATGTTATCCGCACGACCTTAATTTTGCCTGAACAAGGTATAACATTCCACCAGAGGCGTCAGTATAAGCACATGTTTAATGTTATTCAGGCGCAAATAAAAACTCGCCTTGAGAGCGAGTCTACTGAGTTTTCTAAGATGATAAAACATGTGTTTAACGGATTCTCCCTCGATAACCTGCGCGGTGATGTCTTTGGTGGAGTGACCGCAGCCATCGTTTCGCTTCCCATAGCCCTCGCCTTTGGCGTCGCCTCTGGTGCCGGTGCTGCGGCAGGTTTATACGGCGCTATTTTTGTCGGTTTGTTTGCCGCAGTTTTTGGCGGCACGCGCACACTGATCTCAGAACCAACCGGTCCTATGACGGTGGTGATGGCCGCCGTGCTGACGACATTGATTGCACAAGAGCCTGAACATGGACTGGCCATGGCGTTTACTGTGGTCATGATCGCCGGTGCCTTTCAGATACTCTTAGGCGCGCTAAAGCTTGGCAAATACATTACCTTGATGCCCTACACCGTTATCTCTGGTTTTATGTCGGGCATTGGTATTATTCTTATTGTAATTCAAATTGCGCCATTTTTGGGCCAGCCCTCGCCGCCAGGAGGCGTAACCGGCACTCTGTCTGATCTGCCCCAACTGCTGGGCAATATTCACTATCAGGAAACCCTGCTGGGCTTGCTTACCCTGGCGATTTTGTTCTTTATGCCAAAACAATGGTCACGCTTTGTGCCGCCTCAGCTAGTGGCCTTGGTATTGGGTACATTTGCGGCCATATTCTTATTTGCAGGCAGCGATATACGCAAAATTGGCGAAATCAGCCTGGGTCTGCCCTCTCTTAATCTCCCCACCTTTAGCGCTGAGCAAATGAAAACCATGATTTTGGACGGCATTGTCTTGGGCACATTGGGTTGTATTGACTCACTACTCACTGCCATGATTTCCGACAGCCTCACCCGCCAGGAGCATAAGTCCAATCGTGAGTTGGTCGGGCAGGGCATTGCCAATATCGCCTCTGGATTATTTGGCGGTTTGCCGGGGGCAGGCGCTACCATGGGTACTGTGGTGAATATTCAGGCCGGGGCCCAATCGGCGGTTTCGGGTGTTGTTAGGGTAGTGGTGCTGCTGGTCATTGTACTCGGTGCGGCGGATTTGACGCAGCATATCCCTTTGGCCGTATTGGCCGGTATCGCCATTAAAGTGGGAATAAATATTCTCGATTGGAGCTTTGCCAAGCGTGCCCACCGGATTTCAAAGCAGTCGGCCTGCATTATGTATGGCGTTATGCTGCTCACGGTTTTTGTCGATTTAATTGTTGCCGTTGGTTTGGGTGTTTTTATTGCCAATATTCTTACCATCGAACGCTTAAGTGAATTACAAACCAATAATATTAAAGCTATTAGCGATGCCGACGATGATGTACCCCTTACTCAAGAGGAACAGCGGCTGTTGGATAAAGCTCAGGGAAAGGTACTGTTGTTTTATTTAAGCGGGCCCATGATGTTTGGCGTATCCAAGGCCATTGCCCGAGAGCACAAGACTATTCGAAAGCATGAATCCTTGGTGCTCGACTTAAGTAATGTGCCGTTGATCGACACGACTATTTCCCTGGCGATAGAAAATACAATTAAAGATTCAGTGGAGTTAGCGCTCAGAGTATTTATTGTTAAACCAAAGGCCCAGGCGAAAACCACCCTACAGCGCTCCGGCATTTTTGAATTAATACCTGAGGCCCGCCTGTGTGAAACCCGAAGCGAAGCCCTGCAAAAAGCCCTGCTTCAGTTGCCAGCCGACAAGGAGCTGCCCAGAAGAGAAACAACAACAGCGGGTGGTTGATGCCAGTTTCATGGAAAACTCGCCTGTCTAGCGATTGTTGACAATTTATGTTGAGGGCTGTTTCTTAGGAGGCTGCTTTTATGATGTGCTGCTTTTATGTAGTGCGGCAGTAAGGTTTCGACCAAAATTGTTCAATTTCTTTATCCTAAAAACCGCAGTTGAACACAGAATTTGGGCTGAGAGATAAGGCCGCAAGACAAGGCGTCGCTCGCCGGTAATGGCCGTAGCCTTTTTTAACAGAGAGCCAAGAGTGACAACGCCGTATTGCGGCCTTAGATCCAGCCCAAATCTGTGTAGCGTTTTTTAACTCACCCGATGGGTGAATAAGAAGTAAAGTGTTTTTGTTGGTATATCAGTATCTTACGTGAGAAATAAG
>JBCBZU010000410.1:0-2641 GCA_039815165.1 Pseudomonadota bacterium | reverse complement strand
ATAGGGGCGATTGTGGAATGGGCTGATCGCACAGAAGAAGTGGCCGTTGAAAAAGAGATTGACCATATTATTTCTTCAGCAGCCAATGGTGAATTTGATAACCGTTTGGAGCTCACGGGTAAGACCGGCTTTTTTCTCGCCGTCAGTGAGGGTTTGAATTCACTACTGCAGACCACCAATGTGGCCATTGACGATATTAAGCGAATTTTCAGTGCGCTCGCCAATGGCGATTTATCCCAACAGATTGACCGCGACTACCAAGGTGGTTTTGCACAGCTAAAAGCCGATGCCAATGAAACGGTCAATAAACTGCGTGAAGTGTTAGGCGAAATTTCGACCTCAGCGGATTCTATTTCGCAAGGCTCCAAAGAAATTTCAATGGGCAATAGCGACTTAAGCACCCGTACTGAAAGTCAAGCCTCCACTCTGGAACAGACCGCAGCCAGCATGGAAGAAATGACGCAAATTGTGCGCTCCAATGAAGACGGCGCGCGGCAAGCCAATGACCTTGCCGCGCGCGCCAGCCACAGTGCACAACACGGCAATGCCAGCGTGAAGAAAACCATTACTGCAATGAATGAAATTACCCAGTCAAGTACCAAAATTGCCAATATTATTGGCGTTATCGATGAAATTGCCTTCCAGACTAACTTGTTAGCCCTTAACGCTGCGGTCGAGGCCGCGCGCGCGGGTGAGCAAGGCCGAGGTTTTGCCGTGGTCGCCGGAGAAGTACGCACTCTGGCCCAACGTTCAGCCGGAGCAGCGAAAGAAATTAAAGACCTTATTACCGACTCAGTCAAAAAAGTGAACGACGGTTCCACCTTGGTAGAAACCTCGGGGGAAACCTTACAATCCATTGTTGAGCAAATTCAGCAGGTAAGCACCATGATTGAAACTATCGCCACCAGCGCTCGTGAGCAGACTACGGGCATTGAACAAGTCAATACCGCAGTGCTGCAAATGGATCAAATGACCCAGCAAAACGCCGCGCTTGTTGAACAAGCCGCCGCGGCAAGTCAAAGTATGTCAGAGCAAGCGCAGGACATGAACCGGCTGGTATCTTTCTTCAAGCGTTAAGGTAGCGCAAACGAAAATGCACTGTGCCCGACTCTTACCCCACAAGAGGAAATCCAATGCAAGTTTTACACACACTGTTTATCTTATTTATCTCATTATTTTCAGCCTTGGTTCAAGGCAATACCAAGCCGCTAATTATCGGGCTCGATGCCGATATGTCAGCGGTGGCCATTGAGGGGGGGTTAGCGATAAAAAGAGGCGCACAACTGGCCATTAATGAAATTAATCGAGGCGGTGGTGTACTCGGTCGTCCGCTATTATTAGATGTGCGTGACCACCGCGGCAACCCGGCAAGAGGCCTTGCCAATATTCGCTATTTTTCTCAAAAACAGGATGTTGTTGCGGTACTGGGTGGCGTGCATACGCCGGTTGCCCTTCATGAACTCGACAGTATCCACGCAAATAAAATGATCTACTTGGGCCCTTGGGCAGCGGGAACTCCGATTGTGGATAATGGCTTTAAGCCAAATTATGTTTTTCGCTTATCGGTAAGGGATGAGCATGCGGGTGATGTACTGATGCGTTACGCCCAATCGCGAACTATAAATACCGTGGGTTTACTGTTGGAGCGCACAGGTTGGGGGCGCTCAAATGAGCGCTCGATGGAGCGGGTGGCCGCTGATCTCAATATCACGATTGCGGGAAAAGAATGGTTTAACTGGCGCGAAAAAACCATGTCAGCATCCATTGAGCGTTTGCTTGCGCTGGGTGCCGAGGCCATACTGCTGGTTGCCAATGCACCAGAAGGAGCGGTTATCGTTAACAATATGGCCGCATTACCCGAACAAAAGCGCATTCCTATTTTCTCCCATTGGGGAATAGCGAGCGGTTCTTTTGTTAATCAAGTAGGCTTGGAAAATCTGCAAAAGGTAGATCTCAGTGTGCTACAAACCTATTCCTTTTTAGCGCCAAATAATCCCAAGAAAAGCCAGAGTCTCTTAGCGCATTACCAGAGTGAATATGATAAAACCATCACAGCAAAGACCATTCCGGCAGCCGCAGGGGTAGTCCATGCTTATGATTTGGTCAATATGCTGGCAAAAGCGATTACCAAAGCAGGCAGCAGTAATCGGCAAAAAATAAGGCAAGAGCTGGAAAATCTACAGCGATATGAAGGTGTTTTTAAAGTATTTAACAACCCTTTTTCAGATCAAAATCACGATGCGCTAACTCTTGATGATTACATTATGGCCAGCTATAGCGAAAATGGGTTTTTAGTGCCGGTCAACTAGTCTATCCTGATGAAAAGAAATAATATACGTCATTTAATTGCAGCAAAGACATTACCGTGGTTAGTGATGCTGCTATTTTTTGCGGGTATATTAATGTTTTTTATTGCCTTTCAATATGTAAATGGACAGCTTGTAAAAGACCACCAAAAAAATATCGATGAATTTGCCAGAAATCTAAACGATGAAATTGCCAGTTTTGAACAACAAATTGCCAATATTGCTAAAAATGATTTGATTATTAATGGTCTTATCGATGCAGAAGATAGACAAAACTACATTCCCCTCTTTGTTAAATCCTTCTCCTTGCCTAATATTGATCAATTTGATTTTAT
>JBCBZU010000499.1:0-1653 GCA_039815165.1 Pseudomonadota bacterium | reverse complement strand
CATAGTGACCGCAATATACTGTGATAATATGAGTGCGCTGAAAAGGTAAACAGACGGTAAGGGTAAATGAGTGATGTTATAGTTCAGTTGAGTCAAGTGTTGGCAGCGCGCAAAGCATCTGCTGAAGCGGATAAGTCCTACGTTGCTCAGTTACACAGTAAAGGCCTCAATAAAATTTTAGAAAAGGTCGGCGAGGAATGTGTCGAGGCGATTCTGGCCGCAAAGGATGCGCAACACAGTGGTGAACATGGCGATGTGATTTACGAGACAGCAGACTTGTGGTTCCATTCCATGGTGATGCTGTCCCACCTGGATATCGATAGTGCCGCAGTGCTTGCCGAACTTGAGCGGCGCTTTGCCTTGTCCGGTATTGAAGAAAAAGCCTCTCGTCGTTAACAATAAGTGGAGAATATTATGGGTATTGGCGGAATTAGTATTTGGCAGTTATTAATCATTTTAGCCATCGTGGTGTTACTGTTTGGAACAAAGAAACTAAAAGGGATTGGTGGTGATCTTGGTGGCGCGGTTAAAGGTTTTAAAAAAGCACTCAGTGATGAAGCCGATGATAAAGATAAAAGCACTGAAGACGCTATGCGCAAAGACGCTGCAGGAGAAAAAGAGGAAGCGTCCAAGCTTGAAAAATAGCCGTACCGGAAAACAACGCAGATGGGCTTTTTTGAGATACTGATTATTGCTGTGGTCACCCTGTTGGTGGTTGGGCCCGAACGCATGCCTCAGGCAGTGCGCTCGGCAGCACTGACTCTTGGCCGCATTAAAAGAAGCGTTAATTCAGCGCGACGCGAAATTGAAAAGCAAATTGGTGCCGATGATATTCGCCGTCAGCTGCACAACGAGGCGGTGATGGACAGTCTGGGTAAAATGAAAACCGAACTTCAAGAGATGGATAACATCATTCATCATAATGAATATGATGACGCGGATGAAGAAGACGAGCTAGTTAACCCCTGTCACTTAGTAGAAACATCAGCAGAAGACAAAGTCCTTACCTCTACCGACAAACCACAAGAGTCAAATCAGCAGCCTTCTGCAAAACCTTAATATTTTTTGCCTTTTACTAACGGGGCACTTGAAAACAATACACTGTCATTTCAAACACGCTGTGAATACGTACGCTCTACGTCGGCTCCTGCCGCCAAAGGTTTGAAATGGCAGTGTATTCTTTTCTCTAAACTGGGTAGTATATTGGGCTTTCTATATTGAGCTTTCTATATTGAGCCTTCCATGACCGAACCTGATGCATCACTCCCCTTAGTGGACCACCTTATCGAGTTACGCAACCGCTTACTGTACTGTATCGGCGGTGTATTAATTGTTTTTATAGCCTTGCTTGCCTTTGCCAACCCGATTTATCGCTTTGTGGCTGAACCTTTGCTGGTCTTTCTACCTGAGGGCGCGTCAATGATTGCCACGGATGTGGCTACCCCTTTTTTAACGCCTTTTAAGCTCACCTTTTTTGTGGCATTTATGTTGGCCTTGCCTTTTGTGCTTTATCAAGCCTGGGCATTTTTGGCTCCTGGTTTGTACGAAAATGAAAAAAACTTAGTGGCGCCGCTGATTATTTCCAGCGTATTGCTTTTTTATTTGGGCATGGCCTTTTGTTACTTTGTGGTGTTTCCGCTGGTGTTTGGTTTT
>JBCBZU010000295.1:0-3606 GCA_039815165.1 Pseudomonadota bacterium | reverse complement strand
GCGGCGTTTTCGCTGGCGTTGCCGCCCAACTGTATTTGATAAAATTCTTCGCCTTTTTTATCCACCCCAAGAATACCAATATGGCCTACATGATGATGGCCGCAGGCATTCATACAGCCGGAGATGTTGATATCCAAGTCACCAATATCATAGAGATAATCCAAGTCATCAAAACGGCGCTGAATATCCTCGGCAATGGGAATGGATTTAGCGTTGGCCAGTGAGCAAAAATCACCGCCGGGGCAGCAAATCATATCGGTTAAAGTGCCGATATTGGGTGTGGCAAAGCCCGCTGTTTTCGCTTTTTGCCACAGTGCAAATAGCTCCGCTTGCTTGACATCGGCCAGTACTATATTTTGCTCGTGCGTGGTGCGGACCTCTCCAAAGCTGTAGTCATCGGCTAGATTGGCAATGATGTCAAGTTGACTATCAGTAACATCACCCGGAGCTACACCGGTAGGCTTTAGCGAAAGCGTCACTGCCCGGTAGCCTGGAATTTTGTGGGCAAAGGTATTGCGGCTTAGCCATTTACTAAAAGCGAGGTTGTCGTTAGCCTGGGCAGCCAGTGTGGCCTTGCTGGCTGCCGCGTCCACGGTCTCATAGGCGGGAGCGGTAAAGAAGTGTCGAGCGCGATCAACTTCTGCCTGCGTGAGCGTCGCCGGTCCATCTTTTAAGTGCGCCCATTCGGCTTCCACTTTTTCGGTAAAGGCCTCAACGCCCATGGCTTTAACCAGGATTTTAATACGCGCTTTATACTTGTTATCCCGACGGCCTAAGAGGTTGTATACCCGCAAAACAGCGTCGAGATAGGTCAAAAGGTGCTTTTGCGGAAGGAACTCACGCACCAATGAGCCAATCACCGGGGTGCGCCCCAAGCCACCGCCAACCAATACTTTAAAACCAATGTCACCCGCACTATTGTAAATGACCTGTAGCCCAATATCGTGGACTTGAATGGCCGCCCGATCATGGTCCGAGCCGGTAACCGCGATTTTAAATTTGCGCGGCAAAAAGGCAAACTCAGGGTGAAAGCTAGACCACTGGCGAATAATTTCACAATAAGGGCGGGGGTCAATCACTTCGTCAGCACTTATGCCCGCAAACTGGTCAGACGTAGTGTTGCGAATACAGTTGCCACTGGATTGTGTCGCATGCATCTCCACCTCTGCCAGTTCTGCCAGAATATCAGGAACCTCTGCCAGATTAGGCCAGTTGTACTGAATATTCTGGCGGGTACTGACATGGCAATAGCCTTTGTCATAATGGCGGGCAATATGAGCGAGTTTGCGCAGTTGAGTGCTGTTGAGCATGCCATAGGGCACATTTACCCGCAGCATAGGCGCCAGACGCTGTACGTACAGTCCATTTTGCAAGCGCAGCGGCAAAAATTCCTGTTCTTTTAGCTCACCAGCCAAATAGCGCTCGGTTTGACCCCTAAACTGGGCGATGCGCTCTTGGATAATTTGGTGGTCATATTGATCGTAGCGGTACATAAGTCTAAACAGTGTAAGAAACTTGAGATGGGAGCATATAGGAAAAGCGTCTGACCAGCCAGACGCTGCTCTAGACTATTTTGAATGAGGGTTATCGTTATTACCTATAACGAAGAAAGAGATCGTTTGCCTGGATAAGGAGTACTTGCTCATTGGCAGAGTCTGGGGATGAGCAAGTCGCCAGTTAGATGCCAACGGTTAGTATTAAAGGCTTAATCTTACAGTGCTTGGGCGCTAAGCGCTTGACTGAATGTTATGGTCATGCACTGATTAACTGCGGCTTAAAAATTCCTGTCTTGTGGCGCGGTCTTGTTTAAAAACGCCTCCAGTGGCCGTAGTCGTGGTTGCCGAGTGACTGTCTTTAATGCCCCTGGCTTTAACGCAATAGTGAGTCGCCGCAATATGAACCGCAACATCCTCTGTTTCCAACAGTGTTTGCATGGCAAGCAGTATCTGCCGGGTAAGGCGCTCTTGCACTTGCGGCCGCTGGGCGAAAAATTGAACAATGCGGTTAATCTTGGATAAACCAATGACCTTGCTGCCCGGGACATAAGCCACAGTGGCCTTGCCATCGATGGTGACAAAGTGGTGTTCACAGGTGCTGACCAGTTCGATATCAGCCACCTTGACCATTTCATCACTGCCCATTTTATTATCGATACAGGTTATTTTAGGGAAGCTTTCGTAGTCTAAACCTGCGAACAGTTCATTGACATACATGTTGGCGATCCGTTGCGGGGTATCGCTTAAGCTGTCATCACTCAGATCCAGCCCCAGAGCATACATAATATCGGTGACCGAGCTAAGAATAGACTCAACTTTTTGCGAGTTGTTGAGTTTGTTATGGATCATGGGTGTTTCCAAACCCGCCCTGAGTAAAGCGTCTTTTACTCGCTGTGCCGCGGGTGAAATGTTCGCAGATAATCGCTGTGATGATTGGGGAATGTTCTGGACAGTGGATGTACGCATGGATATTGTCACTTATTTGCTTGTTTTGCCATTATTACGTCGACTACCGACAAAGTGATCACTAACAAAAGGCTGAAGAGCAAAAAAGCAGGGAGTTTTTACAGTGAAAATAATTTGAAACGAGACCTTTGCACGGAAGATGATTTTGCTTGTAGGCAAGGCAAAAATGCACGGAAAGAGAGAGTTTATAGGAAATAAATGACCGATTGAGTACATTCTTAACGCTGCATAAGAGAAAAATGGCCTTCGTGCAAAGGTCTCGAAACAGTATTCCCCATTGAAAAATGCCCATGATCAAACCATCGGTATCCCTTATTTACGAGGGTATTTAAGCTCGAAAGTGCAACGGGGGTACGAAAGTCACCCCTCATTGTTCATGCCGCTAACCAACTTAAATATCGCCCGCGAACAATGTGCCGTGGTTTGAGCCTCTCACAGGATTTGATGATTCGATTCTGGAATGTCGACCTGAATATTCAATGGTAATCAAACACAGCTATGGGATATAAGTTCGTCTCCTTCCATTTTACAGCAGCGAATATTTTGACGCGATTTAGGTATAGTTATGGTTGAATATGAAGTTGTATCCGCAGCAGCGGTTAATGACTACCTACGCTTTACGGGGCTGCACTGCGGCTGTAAGCCGCCAACTGATTTTTCCAGGGTTGTTCTTTAGAGTGTAATAGATGGCTCTTTCTTATGTTGAGCACCATCGCTTGAGTCCGGGCGGATATTGCGTTAATGTCTGCTTAACTGACCCTAAAACGCCTTGTGAAGACCCTATGACAGCAGATTTTAAACTGCACAACAGTTTTGCCTTTTGGATTCACCGTTTAAATAGCTTGCTACAAGAACAATTTAACCAGCAACTGAAAGCCTACGAAATTACCTGGCCCCAGTGGATGCTGCTGAATGTACTCAGCGACTTGGATATTAATACTCCCGCCGCTATTGCCGGGCAGTTGGGTATTGATCGGTCGGGCGTTACGCGCTTATTGGATCGTTTGGAAGCGAAAGATTTTGTAGAGCGAGAACACGGCCTCGAGCAGCCTCAAGAACTCGGCCTGCCCGAGGGTGCCGTCTTTGTTGGCGAACCTGCGAAAGGCCTGGTCGATGTCGTCGTCGGTCGGCCTCGGGCCCGCCG
>JBCBZU010000256.1:0-4043 GCA_039815165.1 Pseudomonadota bacterium | reverse complement strand
CCGATGAAAAATACGAACAATTGTGCTAAGAAATTAAAAACATTGATTGAGAACATATCGAGCATGGCAGCCTCATTATTACTGTATGGAAAATAGTAGGGTCTGTTAACGATTCATTATTGTGATTGTTGGCGTTATAAAATGCGCTACCGGGTTATGAGGAACGTGATGCAGTACTACTTCTCAGTGAGCGATAAATACCAAGCAGTAGCGCTTTGTTAAGCCCAGCCCGTGCCGTTTTTGCCTCTGCAAAAAACCATACTGAAGGGAGCTATTGGAGAGGACATCCTCAACATTGGTGTCGTAGCTACTTTTCCAGCTGATTGGCTCAACAATGGCGTCTCTAAAGGTTAAAATATGCCTGCATTAGCAGTTGTAATATAGAGAATAGCAAGAGTAATCAAGATTCTTTAGGTTAATCTTGCCATTTAGACATAAAAGTGGCCAAAAGTGTAGTCTATTTCGCTATATCGCCACAGCGCTATGGTCGTGACTCACTTGATCTTTAGGGTGTCATTCAAGTATTGTTCACAGCGTCTATACTGGTTGAGTACTATAGAAGGAGAAAAAATGAGGACATTTTGGTCATTTTTAGCAAAAATCTTTATTGTCGTCGCTGTTGTACAAGCTTGGTTTGTTTATGATCTATACCAAAAAAACCAAGCCTTAACCACAGCCAACAGCGCATTGACGTCTCAGCTACAAGCGGCTGAAGCCGCTCTGAATGAAACCAACCAGCGTGTAGCTGCACTGGAAAAGCAGAGCCTAGAGGGGATGTTGCAAGAAACCAATAAAGCGGTTATCAGCGGATGGGAAACATTGCTGGATACCGTTCGGGATGAGCTTGAAAAAGCAAAAGATGCCATTCCATCGCTATTGGGTGAAACCGAACCTGATGAGTCCTCTACAGCGGAGCAGGGGCCTTCTCCGTCGGAGCAACAGGCACCAGCAGCAGACCCTAAGAGTGCACCGGAATTTGCTCCCTCAGTAGAAGGCGAACGGACATAAACATGAATAATTGCGGAGAGATTAAGTGAAACTACTCAAAATAGGTCTAGGTCTGCTGTTAGCCTTGTTGGTTATTCTGGGTATTTTTGTTGCTATAGCATTTAACAACCTCAACGTCATAGTGGAAGAAATGATTGAAACATCAGGGACGGAGACCTTAAAAACAGCAGTGAATGTAGCTGCTGTCGATATAGCGCTTATAGAAGGTAAAGGCGCGATTAATGGCATTGCGGTTGATAACCCTGGTGGTTATAGCAATGATAAGATTTTAACTGTGGGTAGTGTAGGCGTACAGTTGGATGTTCAATCGCTTACTAAAGACGTCATCGTTATTAAAGAGGCCTACGTCGACGGAGTTGAGTTTTTAGCCGAACATAAAAACCTAACGGATACCAATATACAAGCATTATTCGATAACTTGCCCAAAGGCAAGGATACAGCCAATACCGCATCTTCCAGCCCTTCATCTTCTGCAGATGTGCGTTTGATGATAGAAAGCTTGCGTGTAGGTGAAAGTAAAATAAAACTGGCAACAGAGCAGTATGGCGGCCGCCAATTCACACTGCCATCATATGTGCAGACAAATATTGGTAATAAAGCCACGGGTCTAAGTCCGGACCAAATTGCACAAGCAATTATGTCTTCGCTACTATCGAGGGCGAAAAATGCGGTAAAAACACAAGCAAAAGTCATCGCCAAAGAAGCCTTAGATAAAGAACTGGATGAACAAAAAAGAATACTCAAAAACAAGGCAACAGATAAGCTAAAGGAGAAAATCTCACCAGAAGATATCGATACGCTTAAAAGCCTGTTCAAATAGCCGTTAATGTCTAGTGTACAAAGTCATCGATGATCAACATGATTTTTTACTGGTCAGTAAATTTCCCGGGGTCAGTATTCACAACGAGTCCGATGCTGGCCTTATCCAACAACTTCAAGCAGATACCGCAGATACCGCATACAAACTCTGGCCAGTTCATCGCCTGGATAAGGCGACGTCTGGCTTGTTGTTATGTGCAAAAAATGCGGCAGCGGCGAGTCGTTTTTCTCAGGCATTTCAGCAGCGTTTAGTTGAGAAATATTATTTGGCGCTCAGCGATCGTAAGCCCAACAAAAAACAAGGGCTGATAATTGGGGATATGCTCAGGACCAGAAAGGGCAACTGGAAATTGGCTAAAACCCAAAATAATCCCGCGCTTACCCAATTTTTTAGCTATGGTTTAGGTAATGGCTGCCGTCTATATTTGCTTAAGCCCCATACCGGTAAAACTCATCAATTGCGAGTTGCATTAAAAAGCATTGGCGCTGGGATTTTAGGGGATAGTCGCTATGGCATTAAAAACAGTGTTGCTGAACAACTCTACCTGCATGCTTATTGCCTTCGTTTTCAGGATGATAATCATGCCTATAATTACTATTGT
The DNA here is from genome assembly GCA_039815165.1 of Pseudomonadota bacterium. GTDB lineage: Bacteria > Pseudomonadota > Gammaproteobacteria > Pseudomonadales > Cellvibrionaceae > CANLBN01. The sequence goes on along the minus strand of JBCBZU010000256.1, from coordinate 1,614 downwards.
TTACCCGAGTGGCCACTCGGGGCTGACATGCAACTGGCCTTTGACAATGTGGATATACCCTGGCAAGCCCCATGGCGCTTGAATTGGCCCAAATTGACCAGTGCTCATTCAAATGACGCCTATTGATGCGCGCTTATGTGATGCTGTGGATGCAATTATTGGTGTTGCCGGGTCATCACTATCAGAATATGAATTAATCCAGCACCTTAATCAACAAGGTTGGGCTTTAAGTACTGACGCAAGCGACTCCCTAGGCTTATTTAGCACCCATTTTTTGGTCTACAACAGCCTCTACTTTTTACAAGACCACTATTGGCAAAAGCAGCAGTTTCTGGAAATTTCCGCACTTTCTGTGCGCTTACATGCAAAAGTCGCTGCTGAGCCTGGCGGCTCTCGGCTATCGGCTTATCAAGGGGAGCAATCCCTGCGTGATTACTATCTGGATAAAAACAACCTCGAAGAAGCTACAGAGGCTTCCGTGCAGCAGTTATTGAATGACTTCTGGGCAGCTTTTGTCAGCACTGATGAGTCAGCCGACGCTTATTCCGTCTTTGACTTGAGTCCCAGCGCTGACTATAGACAGGTCAAGCAACGCTATCGCCAATTAGCCATGAGCCATCATCCTGATCGCGGCGGTGATGCCAAACAGTTTCAACGGCTAAATTGGGCTTTTGGGGTTTTGCAGAGAGTGTATAAAAGCCAATGATTAAGCTATATCAAAATATTTTGATATAGCTTAATCATTCCGTTAAAGTCCTGGCGTTAATTCATGTAAAATAGTGCCCGATCTAAAAGTGCAGAGCTGATATAAGAACCGTAGGCCCCAAGCTATGACCCAATCCATTTTTGAGCAACTTAAGCAGATTCTTAAGCAGCGCATTATGATCCTCGATGGCGCCATGGGAACGATGATCCAGCGGCATACATTGGAAGAAGAAGACTTTCGAGGGCAGATGTTTAAAGATCATCACAGCCCTTTAAAAGGAGATAATGACCTGTTGTCGATTACCCGCCCGGAGATTATACAATCCATCCACTCGGCTTATTTTGAAGTAGGGGCTGATTTTGCCACAACCAATTCTTTTAATGGAACGACCATTGCCCAAGCTGACTATAATCTGGAATCAGCGGTCTACAATATTAACTTCCATGCCGCTCAATGTGCGCGCCGGGCGGCAGACGAGTGGACCGCGCGTATGCCAGAGAAACCTCGCTTTGTTATTGGTGCACTGGGGCCCACCAACCGCACGGCCTCCCTCTCGCCGGATGTCAACGACCCTGGTTTGCGCCTGGTTAGCTTTGATGACCTGCGCATAGCTTACAAAGACGCAGCGAATGCTTTAATTGACGGTGGCGCAGACATGCTAATGATCGAAACCGTATTTGATACTTTAAATGCCAAGGCTGCGATCTTTGCCGTTGGTGAGGTAAGGGATGAGCGAGGCGATATTCCGCTGATGGTATCGGGCACCATCACCGACGCCAGTGGACGCACCTTATCAGGCCAGACACCGGAGGCCTTTTTAGTCTCCATGGCCCATGGCGACTTGCTCAGTATCGGCCTTAACTGTGCCTTGGGTGCCGATGATTTGTTGCCCTATATCAAGCGTATTG
>JBCBZU010000215.1:0-4598 GCA_039815165.1 Pseudomonadota bacterium | reverse complement strand
GCATGGGTATCCGAGTCAATGATGTCAACGGTGACAGCTCCAGCAATGCCAACAAATAGTCCACCCCCTCCCGCAACGGCTAGATTAAAGCCCCAGGTCAATGCCGTTACTGGTGATATTATTGGGCTAGAGGCTTTAACCCGTTGGTCTGGTTTTGAAGGTGAAATTATAGGGCCTGATGTATTTATGAAGGTTATTGAAAACTCAGGTCTAATCAGTGATTTTTCAGCGTGGTTATTTGACTCGGTGTTTAAGCAGATGAAACTGTGGCATGACATCTTAAAACCAGCAGGTCAGCTTTCAATATCCATTAATCTCTCAGCAAAACAATTGAAAAACAAAGAGCTGACTTCCATCATAAAAGACAAATGTCAAGAGTATGGGGTAAGCCCCGCATGTATTATTTTAGAAATAACAGAAACCGCCATTATAGAAGACCCCAAACAAGCAACAACCACACTGCAAGCACTTAATGAAGCGGGATTTGAGCTATCTCTTGATGACTTTGGAACAGGCTATTCTTCCTTAGCCTACTTACGCAGCATGCCCTTTCAAAGCGTAAAAATTGACAAGTCTTTTATCCAGGATGTGTTAGATGATAACGACGATGCAGAAATTGTTTCAACCATTATCAGCCTGGCCAAGCGCCTGCGACTAAAAGTGATTGCAGAAGGGGTCAGTAGCCAAGCCATAAAAGCCTGGCTTATTGACAATAGCTGTAACCTACACCAAGGGTTTTACTTCTATAAACCCTTACCTCCTCATGAAGTATATCCACTATTGCTCTCTAACCGAAAAGATAAGGACCTTTACGCTCCATCCAAAAAGACCGAGCCCCTATCCTGATACCCGCCCGCTATTGTAGAGAATCCTGGAAAAATATACTTGAAACCAGAGGCGAACCTGAATAGCGTTTACTGTTGTACATTGATCTGCGCATTGATAACGCCATCTTGAAAAAACAACAAAACTCACCACATTGTTTTATAAAACGTCTTACGCTACGGGGGGTATTTTCTATCAATAACAGGCGCCCAGGTATTAAGCAAGAAACCTAAAAAAGGGGTAAAGTCAAAATAACTCTACCCCTTTTTTGTGGATCTGTTATTAGATTTTAGATCGAGGCCACCATCGGCTGGCCTCGCGAATTTTTTATTGTTGAATAACGCCGTCAATCACTGCGGGATCACTAGTAAGCATTGGCATAGTACCAATAGTTGCTGAACTGACCGTTGACGTAGGCACCGCCGCCGCTGGCGCTGACAAGGTTAAGGCACTGCACTGACCAGTTGCAGCCGCCATACTTTGTTCAATCTCGCGCGCCTTAATAACGTAGATACCGCCAGGACCCATCGCGACGCCATCATCGATATTAAACAGTGGATACCAGCGGTCACCGCCATTATTTTGATATGGGATACCCCAGAAATCGCCGTTACCGCCATAGCTAACAAAGTAAGTCTGGCCGTCATACTGACCGGCGCTGTCGCTGCGATCATTGCCATTAGTATGCTGGTAGGAAAACTCCAAGGGCTGCTGGAAGGAAACGATATTGTTACTGGTATCTCTTACCGCCTGTAACTGATTCCAGATATTCACGCCAGTCTCCCAGGTGTAAAACTCTGTGACCAAATCCGGATTATAAATATCCCACGGGTTGGTCAGACTTGCCGCCACAGTAGATGTGACCATTGCACCTGTGTTTATACCCCATGCATAAGGCGATTGCAGGTTATTGAGTTGTTGCACAGTTAAACCTGAGGCATAGCGCACGGGCTCACTATTGCTGTCACGCACCAAGGTTAAGGGATTGCCACCACTGGTAGAAAAACGAAATGCCATACCGCCTGCCACTGTCGTTGCATCCGTTGAATAAGGGCTATTGGCGCCCTCAAAATTGGCCAAATCACTGGACTCCAAGGTGCCTACCGGACAGCGCTCGAAGCACACCAAGTTTAGAGTACCTGCTTGCAAAATCTGTCCGCTTACGGTTTCACTACCATTAACATAGGATTCAGAAAAGAAGGTCAGCTCGTCATCCCCTTGCACATACTGCACGTTACCCCCGAGTTGATTGGAGTACATATCAATGATGTCATTGGCTGACAGGTTTATTAATGCGGGGCTTATCTGAGTTTGTTGTGGACTACCTTCATCACCCCAACTCTCTCCTGCAACTCGATAAAAACCGTCAGCCCCCACGGCATCATCCGCTACCGTGAGATAGTTAACTATCCAACGATTGTAGCCATTAACAAATGCGGTATCGTCCCAAAGGTAAAAATTAATGCCGCGAATATTAGCCAAGGCTAAAGACTCCACCGTATTGCGGATTAAACGGCCAGGTGCAGTGACGACAGTATAGTTAGCATCGTTGCCATTTTCATCGACGACAATCGTATCGCCATTTGTCAGTGCGCCATCTTCCTCTGTCCACATACCATAATAACCAATAAAACCAAATGCATCGGCGACGCTATCGCTATTGCTGTCGTATTTAAACGGCATACCCGAATTAATATCTATGCGGTCGCCGGTATCAAGGTTATAAAGATCATAACGCCACACCGCTTCATCAAAAGAGGTGCGACTTAAGCAAGTACCGGTATTATTATTGGTTTGAAAACCCAAAGTGGCAATAGAACCGGCGTTTTGCACCAGCACATTACTTTGATTGTAAGCTAAAGCAAAGGCTTGGCCGCCGTTTATCCCACGATCAAAAGACGTTATCGCCTGACCAGTGGTTTTATCAGAGCTCATCACCACACTGGCGTTTTGGGTGAAGGTATCACTACCCTGGGTAGACGACTCATATAGAGTGAAACCAATGGAACCCGGAATATCCACTGTACGCACCTCACCACCACCGGTTTGGTTGTTATCGGTAAAGTTATCAAAAAAATCAAAATTAAAGACAAAGCTACCAAAGGGATTAGTATCACTGGCGCCTTCACTAATCACCGCCCTAAAGCGAATCGCCTGTTCTTCACCCTCATCCCCCATCTCAGGCATCCATACAGAAATTACCAGTGGTGAAGTGGGAGTCTCCCTCACAGAATCGACAACCACCTCCATATAAGAAACCACATTTGCGGCAGCGGACGATTGACCACTGGAACCACTGCTATCGTTATTGCCGCCTTCGTCAAAGCAGCGATCTTCGTTGGCCAGTACCACGTAGGGACCTGCATTAACAAAGTCATTTACTTTAAACTGCTCTACAAAGCAGAGGATGCTGTTTACCAAATCTATGGGTTCTAAAGCTTCATTCCAAATATGAAAGTTTTGTTCGTCAGTTATATACTCAGTGCCTGAGTCATCAAAGCGATAAGAAAGACCGCCGTCGCCGCCGCTACGTGACAAGGGCGCCAGACGATTACTTGTTTCAGTTTCGTTAGTGACCACCTCTAGTTGTGAAGGTAGTCTCAGGCTTGCATCAGAGCCCGTCACCGCATCAGAGATCGACGAGTTAGAACTACCGCCACTACTACAGGCGACAAGTAGATTGCTTACAATAAGGGAAAAGACTAAAGAAAATTGTTTGCTGGACATAGATACTCTCCTACAACGAATACAGCAAAAACCGAAGAGCAGTAGCGCAAAAATAAGCGCAAGCTATTAATTCATTAGTCTAAGAAAGATTTACACTGCAACTTAGATGATTTCATTCTTAAATTTTAATTTTTATGGAAATCACAAAAATTGTGCTGATAATCAAGCAAATCTAAGGTTTTTAGATTACTTGCTCACAAAAAAGTGGGTTAGCTTACTGAAAAAGTCTAACCTGGATCTTTATATAAAAAATGTCGCCCATTTCTACATTTAAGATTAATAGGGTCAGAGTGAACCTGCTATAGTTTGACACAATCAAAAACTCTTGAACCCTTGATTCAATGCGTCCCCTTTACTGTACTCAGTCATCTCACCAATGAATACTTGTGTTCGGTTCATAGTGGTTTTACGCCTAACATCCACATAAAAGGCGAGCGACAGCGAGCCCAGCCAGCGTTCTTTGCAGGCGATTTTTAATGTGTTTGTTATGCATTTTATAGCTGTGAATATATTCCATCATATAACTTTTTTGTATTCTTAAATAGTATAGGAGACTCATTAGCAGTTACAATTTTAGATGCTTCAACTGCATACTTTATAATAAAGCTAAGCTCATACTCTTTTGCTGCACCCATATTAAGAACGCCAGCATAACCACTGTTGTAAAGTATAAAAATAGGATTATTATCTATTAGCATCAAATAGTAGTAATAATCATCACGCATTTCACCTGTACTACTTATAAGTTGTGTAAATAAAATACCATCTGCTTCATTTACGGCGCATTTCCAAGGTATCGCGCGTTCTTTCTTTGGAATCCTCTTATCTTCAATACCTATTGCAGCGTGGTTCAGGTCATAAAAATTAGTTTCATCCAAATTCTTTAGTTTAAAACTCATAATGTTCCTTGTACGCCTAACAGATATTAGTCGGAATTCGCGGGAAAAGGGGACGGGAAAAGGGGACGGGAAAAGGGGACGCATTTATTTTTCCTCCTTCGTTGGCCGACCTCGACCACGTTGCTCCACTCTCAAGCCAATTCTCTC
>JBCBZU010000372.1:0-2880 GCA_039815165.1 Pseudomonadota bacterium | reverse complement strand
GGGGACCGTATCTGGGGCCTAAGTGTTGGAAATGTTTCTAATATGACGGTAAAATTTTTGGGATCACCTATAAGTAGGCCGCCGTCTAAATAACAGGCTTGATACTGGAGTAAAGGCTGGTCGCTCATTCAATTGAGTTGAAGTATTGCACAGCAGCATAAAACCTGTATAATGCTGCGGTGCAACATCAACTTCTTTCCCATATCGGAGAACACCATGACAGATCTAAACGAATCTTTTAAAGAATTCGCCAAGTTACAAGCTGACTTTTTTAAGCCTATGCGTGAAGCCAACGGCCTTGTGGCTGACTCGTTCGAGAGTTTTGCTCGCCTAGGTTACGCCGTTCAAGGCGATATAGTGGATTACACCATAGAACAAACTCAACTGGCGGCGTCGGCTGAAGACTTGACTGGCCTCGTCAGCAAGCAGTACGAAAAGTCAAAAGAGCTAGGTGAGAAAATGGCCAGCCGTTTCAACGAAGGCGCTGAGTTAAGCAAAGACTTCTACTCTTCTATGCAAAAAGTTGAAATTGCGCCTATGTTTGAAGCGCCAGCTAAAGCCACGGCTAAAGCCGCTAAAGCACCTAAGGCTGCTGCGGCTTAACGAGCAATCATTATCCTAAAGGCTAAGGACTTCCTGTAGAGCACCGTAAACATCGTCTATTTAGTGGCTGGCGGCACCGTAATGGCACCGGCACCGGGCTTTGTTAGCCATAAATACGCGGGTTTTTAGCGGTGCACTTATTTAACCGGGCTCGTTTCTTTTGATTCGGCCCGGTTTGTATATCAATGTACCACTATTTCAGGCAAAATACTGGCTATTGCCCATAGATATAAGGAAATGGCTATAAGGAAATGCTCATAAGGAAATAGGTATAGGCAACTGTTGCGAAATCCACAGGTTATTGATATATGTCCACTCGAGTTATTAAAAAATACGCCAACCGACGCCTCTACGACACCGAAGACAGTAAATACGTTACTCTCAAGGATATTAAAAATATCATCGCTCTGGGCCACGATGTTCAAATTCTTGACGATACCAGTGGTGAAGATATCACCCGCGGCCTGTTGCTACAGATTTTATCTGAGCAGGAACTCGGCGGCAGTCCCATCTTAAATAAAGCCGTGCTAAAGCAGCTAATTCGCTTTTACGGTCACCCTATGCAAGACATGATGAGCGGTTATATTGACAGCAGTGTCAGCCAGTTTATGTCTCAGCTAGAAACAATGCAGTCGCAAATGGAAACCATGGTCGACGCCAATCCCTTTGCAAATTTCCAAGAGATGACCGCCAAGAACATGCAGGCAATGGCGGATATTCAGCGCCAGTTTTTTAATCCCATGATGAAACAACGCCCTGCTGACAACAAAACTAAGGATGGTGAGGATGCCAGCAAAAATGAGGACAATAACAATGAACAATGATAATCCGTTTTTTATGAATTTTAATGTCAGTGAATTTATGAGTCAGTTTGCGATTCCGAATATGGATAGTGAATACTCAAAAAAGCTAGTGGATGCCCATGAAAAAAATTTGGACTCTTTTGTCAGCGCCAATAAAGTCGTCAGCGAAGGCTACCGCACAATAGCCAGCAAGCAGATGGAAATCTTCCAACACAGTCTTGGCAAGATGGTAAATTACTCCCCAGAACAATCAACGGAGACAGTCCAGCAAGCGTTTCTTGAAGGCTCTCAACAAATGCAAGAATTGATCGAAATGGCAACCAATGTTCATAGAGAAGCTTTTGACATTTTATCCAACAGAGCAAAAGATCTGATCGACGAATCCAAACTACAGTAACACCATAATTATGAAAATTATCATCGACATGAGTCCTGAAGAAGCCCGCAAAATGATGGGTTTTCCAGACTTGGAGCCTCTACAGACCGCCATAATGGATAAAATGCAGGCGCAAATGGAAGAATATTTCACCAGCATGAGTGACCCTGAAGTATTATTTAGCAAGCTTATGCCGATGGGAATACAGGCCATGGAAAACTACAAAACCTTTATGGGAGAAATGGCAAAAGCGTCAATGAATTCCATGTCCTCTGATAACAGTAAAGACTAAAGGTTTTAACATGACACACGACTCAAGCGCTATATGGCAAGAAATTATGGCTAACTGGCAAGCGGGCCAGGATGCGATGACCAAGCAAATGCTGTCTAATTTTGAGCAGTGGAACGCAGCGTTTAGCGGTAACCAACAGACCATTAAAAGCAATCCTATTCTCGAAACCTATCAAACGATCATTGAATCATTTTTTAAAAACTATTCGCCAAGCACCCAAAGTGGTTTTGCCAGTGACTGGGAAAAATATTTTACCGACATGCCCAATGCACAGGAGCTGGTCACTGATATCAAAAAGCTGATGGAAACCGGCAATAGCTTATTCAAAAGCTTAACCAAAGAATTTAGAGAATCCATTAACGGTGACGAATCACATCAGTATCTGCTGAAAGCCCTGCTGGACATGTCCAATCCAAACAGTTGGTTAAAATACTCAGGTGATAACTTTGACATTAGCGCCCATAAACTAAGTGAAGGGCCATTGTTTTCCGGTATTTCAGATATTGATAATCGACTGGCTCAAGTGACGGATAGTTGGCTTGAGTTATTTAATCGCAGTAAAGCCTATCATGCCATTGTCTTTGGCCGGTGGACGGAGGCCTACTCACGCTTTTTAGAGGATGTTAAAAGCCTTGACGAAGACGCACAAAAGCAGCTTTCGCCCCGCAAACTGATTGATATGTGGTCCTCGATTGCGAATGATGAATTAATGTCACTACACCGCTCGGAAGAGTTTTTGAGTGCACAACGCGGAGTTATTCGTGCCAGCATGCAGTACCGATTGCACGAAAAAAAAGTGGCTGAGG
>JBCBZU010000155.1:0-5837 GCA_039815165.1 Pseudomonadota bacterium | reverse complement strand
TGTGGATGCCGAGTGATCTTGCGGCAGATTTTGCAATCGACATAGTGAACCGTTTTGGCAATGGCAAAATGGCAGAACTCTACAGTGATATGGTCAAGCATAATGACTTATCCAACGGACAATCGGGTCTGGAGCGAGCGGCGAATATCGTTATTGCCTACCAACAAAGTACCCTGGATATTATGCTGAGCATGGCCGCTGACGATAAGCAAAGCTTGGGCAAGTTAATAACCCAGGTGGGCAGGCAGAATCCATCGTTGGTCGCAGCAATGGTGCAAGAGGCTGAAACACAGTTTGCCAATGATGACAGCAAAGGCGGCTATACCCTGCTGCAAAATGTCATACCGCCAGTGATAAGCGCTAGCCTAAACGAGTTGGATGATCCAGTGACAGCACTGAATATATTGAAGGATCTGGCGCAACCGGGTATGGATAAAAATGATTGGGCGCGTGCGGCAGTGAGCTTTTTACTGCAATCGCCCACGGTAACCGACGATCAGACGCACACTTTTTTCGATGAGGTGACCAGTGCCACTAATACTGATGCAGCGGCAATAGCCCGCAATCTGCTGGATAAAGCCTCGTTTGACGACATTACTGACCCCGTCGCCTTAAGCGTGGTTTTGGGCAGTAAACTGCCAAAAGACGCAGAGCCCTATATCGCTGCAATAATGCTCTCAGATGACGAAGCGAAAAAAACCCTATTAATCACGGCCCTGGAGCAGATGGACCGCGGCATAGTGTCCAATATCCTCAGTGCAGTTGCCGAAAACAATACCGAAACCGTCGCAGATATCGTTAATCGAGTGCTCTCCGCGGGTGGGGATGATCAGCAGGAATTGGTTGCGGATTGGCTGGTCAATATGAACGGTGTCGACGGTGTTTACAAAGCCTCTGTATTGCTCAGCCTTAACGACATTACCCAGTCGACATCCGCCAGTGAAGCATTGATAGAAAAGTTATTAGCGCGTGATAACAACATTTTTACTGCGGATAACGCAAGCTCTGCTACTGAGATCATGGTCGCTGCGTACATTCAACTGGGCGCTCCCCAAGGCAATGATGCCGATAGTGAATATTTAGCGAAGAGTGATATCTATTTTAATGATATGGCTGACTTGTTAAAACAGCACGCAAGTATTTCTCAGTCTCGCGATATTTTTCTTGCCGGTCTACCCGAACATGCCATTAAGATGTTTGAATTCACAGAAGATAAGCGGGTAAGTGAAATAGTAGCGGGCATGCATCCCGAATCGATTGCAAATTTTATCACACCAGAGCTGATCGACTATAAGCAATTGGTTGACTGGATCAGCGCCGCATCCACAGATGAGCAAAGGCTTAAACTATTAAACTATGCCGATCCGCGTTCCTCGGTGGATGCAGTCAACTACCTGCTGGACCAGCAATCACCGCTTATTGATAGACTGTTACCGCAACTGGATTGGCGAGCATTCAGCATGATGCTGCTATCTTTAAACAGCACCGATGCATTGGGTCTGGTGCAGACCATCTACACGCGCATACCGCAGGCCAAAGCGCTGGTCACTAAGTCACTGCCAGCACTCAACCCCGATCACGCGGCAGGTATTTTTGCCAAGTGGCTGAAAACGGATTCGAATACGGCCAAGGAGGCGTTTGATCAGGTATTCACAAGCGATTCACCCAATAGCTCACTGGTCACTGATAATGAGTGGTCCGAACTTATCAACACTTTTGCCGCTAATCTGTTAGCTACATTGGATCTGACTGACGCCACGGAACTGTTTACTCATTTGGTGGGTGATCATCTATCTGCAGCGGCGGCGACGGCCAGCATATTAATCGAAAACCACTCTATTAGAGGCGAAGACTTACTGAACAGCGTATTGTCCTCAGGGCCTGTTGATAACTACGACTTATTGTTTTTAATGGATGAAACAGCGGCGGCTGCCTATATTGAATGGAGAGGCGCCGATCCAAGAAGTGCGACAGAAGAGATGTTATATTCCATGTCCTTGGTAAACCCACAAGAGACGACGAACATTGTTGTGGCCATGGACTCAGTCAAAGTAATTGATATCTCACGCAATGGCTTTAGCTGGGACGCTGTACTGAACCAAAGCTTTATGATAAATATTTGGACGCTTCTTAGCACTGCCGACAAGGCGCGTTTGTTTTTTGCAATGTCCGATACTGAACGTTCACAATTGCCGTCTTCAAATACACTGGAGCATTTACAGACTCTCAGCGCCACTGAGTTCGAAACCCATACCATTGACCAAAGTAATCTAAACGCCTTAGTAGGAAACACCGATCAAGTTGGATTGTCATTCATCGCAGGGGGCTCCAGTGGTCAATTAGCGAATGTATTGCAGACCAATGATTTTAATGTCTTGGAGATAAAAGCAGGACTAAAGCGTGATGATTTTCAGGATGACGGACGATACCTCGCCTATATCGAATCGGTCTTTATACCCGAGGTGGAAACCGCGTTAGAACACACAGGGCAGTTGGAATCCCTCGGCAAGCTATCGGCAGCCGATGCCCATACCGTGGTTAAAGATCTTATTATGGCCGCTGCCCGAGCCGGGCTGGAATTTGGCGACAAACACCTTAGCCTAACCCTCGATTTAGGCCTACCCCAACAAAATGGCGGCGACAATAAGGCAAATTTCTACCTGTCTATGTCGGGAAAAAACGCCGCCTCAACAGCCAACTCCGAGTGGAATCTGTTGACACCAGTCATTTCGCAACACGAGTTTGTCCGCCTATCTGAGAACAGCCTGGACGGCACTGTGCTTGAAGCGACGCTTGGTGTGGAGGGTGTTGGTATCAAGCACTATCTAACTGATGCCGACAAAGCAATATTAGCGCAACAACGTGCAAATGTTGGTCTCGTTGACCAAAAAGCCTCCGTGACCATGTCTCGGGATGAAAACGTTTTGTTCAACAAAGACAATATAGTCTTTGTCAATATAGGTGAGTCAGGAAGCCAGGATGCTCCCTCGGGTGGTGACGATAAAACCACAGTGATTTCTTTAGATAAGACCTTAGGTGACTTTAACAATGAAACGGAATGGGAACAATACTATAACGACTATGCCAATTATTTTAATGATTATCTGATTGGCCTTGGCTTTAACACCGATGAAATAATAAATATTCTCGATGGCTTTAAGGTAGCAGCCAAGGCAAATAAAGACAATAAAATTGCCTTGGTTATCCGCAACGGTAGCTTGATAGGCGATTGGACAAATGCCGACGGCACCGCGCAAGAGGGCAAAGCACACCTAGTCGCCGCCGCCCAAAGAAAGGAATACAGTGTCCCCATGGCAGCCTATGCAGTGCTAGCAAAAGACTTTGGTGATGATCTGGACCTGGCTATTCAGCGAACTCTTGCGGTGGTTGATCACGCCGAATTTCGTACCGGAGCAATGATTGGAGAAGATTTAGACGACGATGACTTTATCAATGGTAATAAAGAATTTAAGACAGTCATTGCCAAAAATTTAGGCTTTGCAACGCGCTTTTCGGCTGACAATGCGCTGATGGATTGGGTCAGCAACGTGCTGCAAAATGAGTCGCTAACAAAGGCCGAGCAAACATTCAAGTCCTACTTAGGGAGCTACGGCGAGGCATATCAACATTTTCTTAATGACGGTGCCAGTCATCAAGAAGCATTCTTTACGGCGCTAAATACCAAAGGGGACGATGTGCTGTTAGCATTGGAAAATGCCATATTAATGATGCCAAACCCAGATTTATACAGTATTGCCTCAAGCGAACAAACCTGGGTCGCTTTCTTGCTAATGGCTTTTGGTACAGCTGAGACCCAAAGTGAAGTGCAGGCAATTATGGGCCGATCCGATAATCCGGATGACTGGGATTTATCCTATGAACATGCCGGCACTATTTATCCCGTTGATGAGGAGCTATTCGACGAGGGCACATTGAGGCAATTCCAGCAAAATATTTTGGATCAAGGTATTGCTGATGGCCGAAAACTTCAAGCGCCAGCCGCCGTTGTTACTAACCTAACTTCTGGATTCCAAAATATTACAGATCTAAAAAACGGTACCGCCGATCCCGCAGTTTTTGAAGAACGACGCAAAACATTGACGGATAACGCCTTGTTATTTCTTGCCAAGGCTACCGGAGCGTATTCCCTTATGGATGAATGGTTGTTTACCGGACTGGGAAAGATTTATACCTTAGGTGAAAAACATCCTCCGAAAATAAATGCTACTGGTGATGCATACACGCAAACAGTAGACGGCACCTATACGGGTGGATTCGGCGCGCGCGCCGTAAAAGAAAGGACGATAGAAGTCGATGGTGAAGAACAAACAGTCGTACGGATCAGTGGTATTGCCTTGCGAACGGCATGGATTAGCTCCTCAAAATATGCCTTTACCCCTAATGAGGGTAACGGCATTATTGGCTACCCGCTCAAAAAGATGATTGATTTGTTCGGTCCTTTTTACTCAACAGATGAAAATGGCCGAAAGACTCCTCTTAGTAGTGAGCATAGCATTCCTGCAGGCGCGGGGCAGTATGACCCCATTGGTTTATTTACTCCCGCCCACTTGGGCCCTTATGTGGAGCGTAATACAGATACCGGAGAGTGGTCCTGGGGGTGGGAAGGGGATATTTCGACTTATTGGCTTATAGAATATTTGATGACCAAATTCCAAAATCCCCAAGGCACTAATACCTGGCAACTTGGCAGCCTGGCAGGGATTGCTGGTAAATTTAACGAACTAAATGGATTCGGCGTTGCCGCTCACTTATTCATGCAATCAGTAATGATGCCCTTCGCAATTCCTAAATTAGCTTATCAAACCGCTGGATTAGGAGTCTACAAACTGTATGCAGATGGCGATCGGCCCTATTCGCCTAATACTATTGAAGGCCACGATCGCGCTCGCCGACACATGCGTGGGCTATTGACGGCAGGTTTTCAATTAGGTGAACTCGCCACAATAGGTGGCACATTGTCCGCTGCGCAATTTCTTTATGGAGGCGGTAATTCGCCCGGGGTTGGACCTCGATTGAGTTATGCCACCGATTTGATCGGTAGGGGCTTATATAGCGCTGGATACGGATTAGCCAATTTACTTAGTTCTACAGTACCGATCTTAGGGAGTGCTGCAACAGGGTTTATGCAAAAGTTTACCAATAATCCAGCTGCAGCCATGACTGTTTTAATTGCTGCAATTAATGCCCATAGGGGACTACATGGAATGGATCTTTTTGCAGCTGAACAAGGTGAGGCTGATCCAAATGGGCAAGGAGTGCTAATGAGTATTTTAAATGGCGATGATCAGCCAGCAAATGTAGCTACACAGGAAAATTTTGCTGGTTTTCAAGACGCATTATCGAAGATGGATCCTACTGCCGTAATTGACAATCTTAAAGCGTCAGGCAGTATGCCAGTATTACCAACAGGACAAAAAACTGTTGCAGATTTGCAAGCTCTAACCGAAGAGCAATGGGATATCGCTGGCACCCTTCGTTTCACAATCGATGAGCTGAATAATCAAAGGGTGGAATATGTGTTTGGTGGTACTGACTCATGGATATTTAGCGCCCTAAAAGCCTTGAATCCTGCTCCTGCTTTTCTTAATGGCGCCCAAGGGTTTGGGTTTTTCTCATTCTCAAAAATTATTACCGCAACAAATTCCTGGTCTGGTGGAGCCATCCAGTCTGTAGTAGACCAACTGGAAACGTGGAAAAAACAAACCACCATAACATTTCCGGGCGCTCAATATAATGGTGCGAGTTCAGTGTGGTCGCTCCCGCGATCATCGTGCTTGCTCTGACGCTTTTTGTAGCTCAAGAGACGCCGGCGCACG
>JBCBZU010000221.1:0-4529 GCA_039815165.1 Pseudomonadota bacterium | reverse complement strand
TGATCTTAAAAAAATAAAAGAAGACTTGCGCACTGATTTAATCTCTAAGGGCAGAACTTTAGTTATCAATAATAGTCAGGCATTGATCGGTATGGTCGATGATAATGCATTTTCTGCTATTGGCGATCTGGTCAGAATGACTGTGAACGAAGATTCTGATATTGAGTTTGGCATGTATGTCGACGCTGAGTTAACCCCCTGGGTCAATGTATCGCCCAACAACCCGTCAGGAGAAGTTGCTCCGGGTATTCGTCTGCAGGAAAATATCAGCTTTTGGCTGTCATCCTTAACGGAGTTTAGCGTAAAGGTTCATACAATTGACAGTAAAGAGGTTTATGAATTTGCTGCTCCAGTTGTTATCGATGACGAAATAATGGGTTTTGTACGCTACACCTTTAGTACTGATGGCATGCGATTGCGACTGCAGCAAGAGTCAGACGAGGCCCGGAAAAAACTATTAAAAAGTTTGTCTTTATTTATTGCTTTAGGTATTGCAACCGTAAGCTTGGGTATTTTTTTGATGCGTTCTATCGCGGGTCGTATTGCTGAACCGCTAAATGCTTTAACAGCGTCCGCTGAAGCAATTGCTGAAGGGGATTACGAAACCTCCGTCAGTGTTATTACCAATGATGAGGTAGGCATACTCGCAAAAACTTTTGATGGCATGAGAAAAACCATCAATCGAAAAGTATTGGACTTGTCAATACTCAATCAAACTGGCGAACGGCTGGCGAATGTGGAGAGCCAGGATGCCGCCATTGATATAGTGCTGAAACTCATAGAAGATCATTTTAAAATTCGTTGCGGTTCCATCTACCTGATAGATGATGAAAAGCATTTTTATCTAAAAGATTTTTATCCGAAGTACAAAAACGAAGATGAACTTGAGCCTCCCGCTAAGACATTTAACCTGGGAGAAGGTATATTGGGTTGTGCTATAGAATCTAAAAAGGCAACTTATGTGGCCGACACATCAAACGATCCAAATTTTTCTAATAGCAACAGTGTTATCGACGCTAAATCGCTCTTATGTGTGCCACTTATATATCAAGAAACTGTTGTTGGGGCTATCAATTTGTCCGATGAGGTAGATGCCAGCAGTTTAAAAAAAATAGATCATGGGTTTGTTGAGTCGGTAGCACGATTGTTAACCATCAGTCTTAAAAAAATCCAATTGCGACAGATTATCGAGGAGCATAACCGCACTCTAGAGCAAAAAGTGGCTGATCGTACTTTGGCTTTGCAGAAAAAGACCAATGACATTGTCAATATGCTGCAAAATATGGGGCAAGGTTTGTTTACCATTACAGTGGACGGGACGATTCATCATGAATACGCGGCGCACACGACAACGATTCTTGAAAAAGATCAAATTGCTGGCGTTGATTTTATGGATTTACTTTTTTCTCAAACCACCTTGGGTAGCGACTCTCTTGCTCAAATTGAAGCGGCTGTCTTCTCTATTTTGGACGCAGAAACATTGATGTTTGAATTTAATGCCCATTTGCTTCCCAGAGAAATTGTCTTGGTAATGGAAAATACATCACAACAAAAAATATTAGAACTTGATTGGAGCCCGATCGTTTATGAAGATTCGGTCGATAAGCTGATGGTCACTATGCGCGACGTGACGTCACTGCGAAGCCTGCAGGAGGAAGCGAAACACCAGCGCCAGGAGTTGGCAATCATTGGGCAACTGCTGGCCGTGGAAGCACAAGTTTTTCAAAATTTTATCACCAGTGCCCATGGCTTTGTGGAACAAAGCCATACTATCGTGCGCGAAACCCACGAGAGAAGCGATACAGCGATCAACAGTATTTTAAGAAATTTGCATACCCTGAAAGGTAATGCCAGAACCTATGGCTTGAGTTATATTACAGATTGTGTCCATGAATTGGAAAGTGATTATCATCGCATTCGCGATAATCAGCAGGCCTGTTGGGAATCAAAAATATTGGCAGCGGATTTAGAAGGGCTGCAACAGATAGTCACCCGTTACGATACTATTAATCAAACAAAATTGCAGCGCAATAAGATAGAAAAGCAACCAAAGGTGGATTCTGCCACTGTATTACAGACCATCGAGTCCATTGAATTAGAAAATTTAAATCAAACTACTGCAGGCCAGTTGGCTAATCTTTACTTTGATTTACTAGCCTTTGAAGCCAAAACCTTGACAACCATTATCGCCGACTTGCCTCAAAGCATGGCCTCAATTGCTGAAAAATTGGATAAACCTTTACCAACGATCAAGTTCAGTGGTGAAAATCTTTACATTAAATACCCTTTACACGATACATTGAGACATATTTTTACCCACGTCCTGCGCAATGCCATTGATCACGGTATTGAGACGCCCGAAGAGCGGCAAGATCACAATAAACCTACTGCTGGCACCATTACTATCCATTTAAGCAGAACGCCAAAACATTGGGTAATTGCGATAGCAGATGATGGCAGGGGTTTGTCAATGCAGCAATTGCTAGAAAAGGCGCGAACCATGGGAATTACATCAGAACACGATCAGCTTAATCATCAAGATACCGCTAACCTGATTTTTTTCCCAGGACTATCCACCGCGAAAACCGTTTCACTGGTATCTGGCCGCGGCGTCGGTATGGACGCAATAAAAACCTTTGCAGAAGAGCACGGCGGTCAAGTTGAGCTTGTGCTGGCAGAACAGGGACAGGAAAAAAGCTACCAGCAGTTTACATTAAAGCTATTCTTTCCATTGGACTATCTGTTGAGTACCCCAAAAAATTTACAAGCACTGGCAACAATTTGATTTTACGACTAACTAATAGGCGCATAATGTCTCTACCCTCCCAAAGTTGCATAACGCTATTTTCTGCTTGCCATGGTCGGAGCGAACTACTGATAATTTTGTATTATTTTATTCAAGCAAAATCGAGATTGAGGTGAGTGAATAAAATTCAGTACGTATTATCGTGTGTGTCCTTCGTGTTTACGTCACTGCTGGCGGGTGAAACCTATAGGCCAAGCTTTTTCGTTTTCGTGCCAAGCGACGTGCGTACATCAATCATCCAGGAAAAACTGCAATTCGCTTGCCCCCACGTTGATATTACCGCCTTTGGCCGAGTGAGGGATTTTCGCAAGCAAGTGACCACTAGCCAACCAGCGGCCATTTTATCGCCCTCCGTCGTTATCGAACGCACGCAAGGCTATAGCCTGGCTTTGCACGGAGTCCATAACGATCAAACAGAAGAAGCCTATGTTCTGGCAGCGTTTGGTGAGCCCATTGATACTAATAAAATTACTGAGAAGGTTATTGGGGTGGTCGATATACTCGGCCGTAAACCGATGGTGGACTACACTTCTCAGTTGCTGCAAGCCCAGGTCAAGATAAAGCGGGTGGCTAAGCAGGAGGACTTGCTGCCCTTGCTGACTTTTGGTGCCATCGATGGTGTGCTGGTCTCCTCCCGCACCTTTGCCGCTATGCAGCAGCAATCAAACCAGATTCTTGTTGCCACAGAACTCAATATCACTGTAGGGCTAGTCGCTGCTGGGGTCACCGATGCCAGTGCACAGCAACCCATCAGTCAGTGTTTAAGCTCATTAGACACCTCTATGAATGAACTTCTGGGGGTAGAAAAATGGCGATAGCATCTATTCTCATGCGTACTCTGATCAACTGCACCTTGTTCACACTGGTTTGGTTCTGGGCGGCGTCTCCCATTGCCGCTGCTGATACGGTGTTGCTAATCAAGAGTGAAGGCACTGTTTTCCGTGAGGTGGTCGAGGGCATTAGAGACGAGATTGATAGCGAATTAACCATTGTTGATGCCGTAGTCGATGATCAGTCAGAGCCCGCTGCCATTAAAACCCTGCTGTTACAGCATCGACCCCAAGCGGTGGTATTGATTGGTAATAAAGCGGCCAATCAATACGCGGTTTTACAAGCTCAGGATAAGACGCTGGTTTACCCGCCCAGCATTATTACGGCGGCTTTATTTGTTGATGCCTTGCTGCCGAGCATGCAGCAAACCGTGGGCATTCGTTACGAGATTCCAGCAATCAGCACTATTTTGGCTATGCGACCGGTATTGAAAAAGCCCATTAATAAAGTAGGCGTTATCTATCGACAGTGGATGCAGCCAATCATCAAAGAAAATAAACAGTTCCTGACTAACGAACAGGTGGAACTGGTGGAATATCAAGTGGGCAATAAACCCAAAAACACGAACATAGCGGTTAAAAAAGGCATTCGCTACCTATTGAAAAATCAAGTGGACGCGGTGTGGGTGATTAACGATAACCTATTGCTCAACCCCAATACCATCAGTCGCGCCTGGAAACCACGTTTACAAAAAGCCCGAATTCCGGTGCTAGTGGGTGTGGAAAGCCTGATCGCCACTAAACTCCAATTTGGTAACCTGGCAACGGTCCCTGACCTCTACAGTTTAGGCACACAAACGGGCGCCATGGTCTTTGATCTAATGGATAATGACTGGCAAGTGACTGCCGGTCAGGTTGAACAACCTATTTCCATTAAAAAATCGATTAATCGC
>JBCBZU010000313.1:0-3393 GCA_039815165.1 Pseudomonadota bacterium | reverse complement strand
GCCGCCTCCTGCTCCGGGGCCGTACCAACCTGAGCCGGAGCCGGAACCTTACCAGTCAGTGCCCGAAACGGAACCCTATGCGTCATCAGCGACGCCGAACCCTGGCGCCAGGCGGTATAGTGGGTATGGGTGAAGCTGAACACGATCGTGCAGGTCTGCTGGTGCAGCTTGCCAATATGCCGGTTCATCCTGAATCCGTACCCATCAATATGCTGGTGCGAGTTGAGGGCACGCCTTTTGAAAATCTCGATGACTTTGACCCTTTTGATTTTATCCGCACCATCGCGATTGCTCGTATTATGATGCCCAAGTCTCACGTGCGCTTATCCGCAGGCCGCGAGCAAATGAATGAGCAAATGCAGGCCATGGCCTTTTTCGCTGGTGCCAACTCAATCTTCTATGGCGAGAAACTGTTAACCACGCCTAACCCTGAGGCCAATAAAGATATGCAGCTTTTTAAGCGTTTAGGTATAGAACCTGAGCCTTATGAAGCGGTCGCAAGCCGTCGCGAGGCCGTGCAGCAATTTACTCCCGCTGAAACCACAGTGACAGATAAACGCTTTTATAACGCTGCGGGCTAAGGCTTGCTGTGTTCGAACACGAGCTACAGCAGGCGCTGTCTGAACGGCGCCAACAGCATCGCTATCGTCAGCGCCTCCTTGTCAGTTCGCCGCAAACCGCCCGTCTGGATATTGACAATCAGTCACTGGTGAATTTTGCCAGTAATGACTATTTAGGCCTGGCCAATCACCCCGATGTGATTGCCGCAATGCAAACGGCGGCGGCGGAGGTCGGTGTTGGCAGTGGTGCCTCGCACTTGGTTTGTGGTCACAGTTATTATCATCATCAATTGGAACAAGCCTTGGCCACCTTTACGGGTCGACCACGGGCCTTGCTGTTTTCCACCGGTTATATGGCCAATATGGGGGTTGTCTCCGCTCTTGTAGGGCGGGGTGACAAGGTTTTTGAAGACCGCCTGAACCACGCCTCTCTTATCGATGCCGGCCTATTGTGTCGAGCGCAGTTTACGCGCTTTCGCCACAATGACCGTGAGCAACTGAATACCTTGCTAAAAGCCAGCACCAGCGGTCGCAAGCTGATAGTCGTCGACGGTGTATTTAGCATGGATGGCGACACCGCCCCTTTGGATAGTTATGCACGCTTGTGTGCCGATCACCAGGCTGTCTTAATGGTGGATGACGCCCATGGTTTTGGCATCCTGGGCGAGCAAGGTGGAGGCTGTGCGCAACACTTTGGTTTATCCACTCAAGACCTACCCATTTTGGTGGGTACTCTAGGCAAGGCCTTTGGCACCTTCGGCGCCTTTGTAGCCGGCTCGGAAGCCTTAATTGAAACCCTTATTCAGTTTGCCCGCACCTATATTTATACAACCGCACTGCCGCCATCGGTGGCGGCCGCAAGCCTTGTTAGCTTGGACCTGTTGCAACACGATCACCATCGCCGGGAGCGACTGCGCCAGCGTATTCAGCAGTTTCGTCTCGGTGCCGGCAGGCTCAACCTGCGGTTAATGGAATCGTCTACACCGATCCAGGCACTGGTGCTGGGTAATGATAGCCTGGTCTTGCAAGTAGCCACCCGCTTAAAGCAGCAGGGCATATTGGTTGGCGCTATTCGCCCGCCTACCGTGCCTGAGGGTTCTGCGCGGCTGCGAATTACCTTTTCTGCGGCCCATACCACAGAAGATGTGGACAGATTACTGACGGCGCTGGATGTGGCGATTCCCCTGGAGCAACGCGCGTAATGCCGATTTCCCTTGCCCATTATCCCGCTGTAAAAACACCGTCAAGCGCTTCAATTATTTTATTTCCCGGGTGGGGCTTTACCCGCGAGTGCTGGCAACCGCTGTTACATTCCTTAAAAGAAGTATCAGATGTGTATGCACTCGATATCGATTATTCAGGTGAAAATCTCAATCAATTGTGTGATGCCATCGCGGCCATATTGCCCGAAAAAATGATTGCCTTGGGTTGGTCATTGGGCGGCATGCTGGCGACTCGGCTGGCCAGCGACTATGGCGATCGTGTGCAGGGCCTGATTACCTTGGCAAGCAATGGCGTGTTTGTCGCCAATACGCAATGGGTCTCAGCAATGGAGGCCAGTGCTTTTATGAAATTTTCATCCCAAGTACGGAAGAATCCTGACCTGGGCTTAAAGAAGTTTCTTTCCCTGCAAACATTGGGTGATGATCAGGCTGAACAGAAAAAACAGTGGCTACAGCAACTGCCACAAGACTCCAATACAGACTCACTAGCGCAGGGTTTACAAATTTTAGCCAAGTTCAATAATGTACAGCGCTTATCGACAATACATTGCCCCGGATTGCATTTTTTAGGTGCCAACGATGCGCTGGTTCCCAATGATGCCTCGACTTTGCTACGACAACAGTTTGGAGAGCAGCATAAGCTTATAACAATCGCCGGTGCTGGCCATGTTTTGCACTTTCCGCAAGCAACCATTATTGATCATCTGAGTGAGTTTTTTTCTCACCTGCAGCATGAGGTGATCAGTGATTGATAAAGTTAAAGTCGCGCGCTCTTTTTCGCGATCGGCGTCAAGCTATGATTCGGTTGCCTATTTCCAGCGGAGGGTGGGCGAAAAACTGTTATCGCTGTTACTCACGAATAAAAAAAGCGCGCCAGTGAATGTGTGTATGGATCTGGGCTGCGGCACCGGTTATTTCTACCCAAAATTAACTCAAGCCTACTCCGATTATATTGGTGTAGACTTGGCAGAAGGCATGCTGAATTTTATTCAAGCCAAGGATGTTAATGCGGCA
This sequence comes from Pseudomonadota bacterium, assembly GCA_039815165.1. Lineage (GTDB taxonomy): Bacteria > Pseudomonadota > Gammaproteobacteria > Pseudomonadales > Cellvibrionaceae > CANLBN01. Next base: position 596 of record JBCBZU010000313.1, on the reverse strand, counting down.
TTAATTTGTGCAGATGCAGAACAGTTACCCTTTGCCAGTGAATCCATCGATATTATCTATTCCAATCTTGCCTTGCAGTGGTGTAATGACTTATCACATCTGTTCAAAGGATTATATCGGGTGCTGACCCCTGGTGGCACTCTTGCTTTGGCAACATTAGGCCCCAGAACTCTGTCTGAGCTTAAGTCGGCTTGGGCTCAAGTCGATAACTGTGTTCACGTCAATCATTTTTATGCCTCCGCTGCCTGGAGCAAAGCGATAGTTGATGCGGGATTTTCGATCAAAAAAAAACACTACGAAGACTGTGTGCTTGAGTATAACAAGCTGCAAGAGTTAACCCGAGAGCTAAAATTATTGGGTGCTCACAATGTCAATCACGGACAAAGAGAGACCTTAACCGGCAGGAAGCGATTGCAGCACTTGCTTAACCTGTATGAGGCATATCGCCTGCAAGGAAAATTACCTGCAACCTACGAAGTGTATTACTACCTAATTCAAAAAGTAAAGTGATAGGCCGGTAAAACCATACGACCACAGGTACTAACGGGGCACTTGAAAAGAATACACTGTCATTTCAAACACGCTGTGAATACGTC
>JBCBZU010000238.1:0-4338 GCA_039815165.1 Pseudomonadota bacterium | reverse complement strand
GCTAAAAAATGATAGAAATATTCAATAAATTTGAATCAAAAGTAAGAAGTTATTCCCGTGTTTTTCCACGCGTTTTTACTCGGGCAGAGCGTGAATTTATGTGGGACGATAACGGTAATCAATACCTGGACTTTTTTTCTGGGGCAGGCTCGCTCAATTATGGTCACAATAATCCGATATTAAAAGATAAACTGCTAAGCCATATTAAGAACAACCAAGTTACCCAAAGCCTGGATCTACACACCACAGCAAAAGCCAGTTTTTTACAATCACTCAATAATACAATTTTAGCGCCGCGAAACTTGCAGTACAAAGTACAGTTTACAGGGCCAACAGGCACCAATGCTGTAGAGGCGGCTTTTAAAATTGCGCGCAGTGTGACCGGCAGAAAAAACATTGTTGCATTCACCAATGGCTTTCACGGCATGACCCTTGGATCTCTTGCTGCAACCGGCAATGACTATTATCGCAGTGCCGCCGGGGTTAGTTTAAGCAATCTATCTCACTTGCCTTACGATGGCTATCTCGGTGAAGCTATCGATACCACCCGCTATATCGAAAAACTACTGACTGATCCGGGCAGTGGCTTGGATTTGCCCGCGGCGGTGATTGTCGAAGCGATTCAAGGAGAAGGAGGGTGTAATGCCGCAAGTGTTAAATGGCTTAGAAATCTTCAAGCGCTATGTAAACGGCATAATATATTAGTCATTGTTGATGATATCCAGGCGGGTTGTGGCAGAAGCGGTGATTTTTTTAGCTTTGAAGCCGCCGGTATCGAACCCGATATTATCGCTATGTCTAAATCCATTAGTGGCTATGGTTTGCCAATGGCGGTTGTCTTAATGAAACCAGAACTTGACCAGTGGAAACCTGGGCAGCACAACGGTACTTTCAGAGGCAACAATATGGCTTTTGTGACTGCTGAGGCTGCGATTAACCACTACTGGTCTGACACGGCATTTGCCAATCAAATTAAGCGTAAAGGAGAATATATAGGCCAGCGCCTGCGCGACATTGCATCTTGCTATGACGCCGGGATCTCCACTAAAGGCAGAGGAATGTTTAGAGGCTTAAATTGCGGCAGTGGTGAAATTGCCAAGCAGGTTAACCGGGTCGCATTTGACAATCAACTTATTTTGGAAACCTGCGGAGCACACGACGAAGTCGTTAAAATTTTTTGCCCGCTCACCATCAGTGATGAAAGCCTAAAGGCAGGCATGGATATTATCGAATCAGCCGTTAAATTGGTTATGAATCAACGCGATCCCGCTGAAATAGTACTTAATTAATGCCATGAAAATTGCCTATTTAAATCTTAAATCACACCCTCGCGGTAATCATATGTTACATGCACTGGCATTAACCAAGTATTGTCCACAATTGCTGATCGAAGAGGATTCAGCGCTCGCTCAAAAAAGCTATCAAACATTAACAAGTGAATTAATAAAGGCCAAAAAAAATGCTGTGCCAACAACTCAAGAAATTATTGCGCATAAAAATATTGAGTATCTCAGCGTTAAAAACCACAATGACACCCAGGCGGAGAATGCCCTTAAAGCATTTATGCCAGATCTTATTGTACTTGGCGATACCCGTATTATAAAGCCGCATATTATCAGGCTTGCACCTATGGGCATTGTCAATGTACATCCAGGTTATTTGCCCGATGTGCGCGGTAACAATCCCTATATATGGTCAATAATTCATAATTTGCCATCGGGCTGCTCGGTACATTTTATCGATGAACATATCGATACCGGGCCTTTGTTGCTACGACAAAAACTCGATCCAGGCAGTTATTCTTCCTACGCTCATTTTCTGTTTGCAATTAATGCGCTATGTGGACAGCTTGTTGCGGAGGCAGTACAAAGAATCGCTGAAAATACCATAGAGGCTATTCCGCAATCGCAACTTAAGATAGAAGGTCAAGTGGAATTTAGCACCTTTACTGCGGCCCCTTTGGCGATTAAAAATAAAGCAAAAGACTATTTTCTGAATGTGAACCAAACAAAAAGCAATCCAGGCAATGGGAGTGATAGTGATGATTGTTCGAAATTTAAATGAAGCCATTGATACCGACCGTAGAGTTGTTTCACCTGACGGCAATTGGGAAAGCGTTCGCTTAGTACTAAGAGATGATCGGGTAGGCTTTTCTTTTCATATTACAACCGTTTACGCCAATACTGAATTTGCAATGCACTACCAGCACCACCAGGAGTCAGTCTATTGTCTGTCGGGTAATGGCGAGGTCGAAAACCTGGATGATGGAAACATTTATCCCGTCAATCCGGGAACGATTTACGTGCTTGATCAAAATGACAGACATATTTTTAGAGCCTTCAGCGAAGTGAAAATTGCCTGCGTCTTCAATCCCCCCGTTGTTGGGAACGAGGTGCACAATTCCGAAGGTGCTTATGAACTTCATGATTAAGTATTGCTGAACAAGACCACTGTTAAACAAGAATAACGCGATGAGGAGTTAAAAATGTCGATAGATATATTTGCTGAAAACCACTACAGCAATGTTAGAAAAGCCCACCCTTATGGTGAAACACTGCCCTCGTGGTGCTACACCTCTAGTGATTTCTATGAGAAAGAAGTTGCGACTGTCTTTGAAAAAGAATGGCTATTCGTAGGCAGGCAAGACCAATTACCCAATATTGGCGATTATAAAGTAATTGAGCGCTTTTCCCGGTCAATTATCATTGTTAGAGACAGTAACAATATTATTCGTGCCTTTGCCAATACCTGCCGGCATCGCGCCAGTATTTTGCTGGATCAAGGCAGCAAGGGTAGTTGCAAGGCAATCAAGTGTCCTTATCACGCCTGGAGCTATAGCCTTGACGGCAAGCTTCGCGGTACACCTGGCATGGGCGATACACCAAATTTCGATAAAAAAGACTTTCCACTGCACAGCTACCGAACAGAAATATGGGGCGGGTTTATTTTTATTAACCTCCAAAAAACAGGGCCTGGTTTGCTAGAAAGCCTGGGTGATTTACCGCGTCATCTAGACAGTTATCCCCTGGATGATATGGTTACGGTAAAAATGGATGAATATGATCTCGATTGCAATTGGAAGCTGAGCATGGAAATCGCACTGGATACCATTCATGCCGTCGTTGTGCATGCCGACTCTATTGGCCGACAACTCACGGATACCCGGGAAGTATCCGATAACTGGCTGATTCAATATTATAAAAACCCTGACACCATTGCCCTAGAAGCGGGCAATCTCGATGCAGGCTTTCCCCATATTCCCGGACTAAAAGGGCGTTTGGCAGAAGGCACTACCTTTGTCATGCTCTATCCCTCTGTTTATTTTATTTTTGTACAAGACTGCTGTTGGTGGCTCCACAAAGTGCCAAGTTCCGCCACCACATCAACGCTGGAAGTTGGCTTTTGCTTTACTAAAGAAACCACTGCGCGCGACGACTTTTCAACCGTGCTTAAAGAGTACGTAAAGCGCTGGGACAAAGTGATTGTAGAAGATAACGATGTTGTCGAAAAGCAACAAAAAGGTTTAAACCAAATTGCATCCACCCCTGGCCGGTATTCCGCCAATCATGAGGAGGGATTGCATATATTTGATAATTGGATACTCGATAGCGTGCTGGGTGTGACTGGTAAACAGACTGTGGAGGCAAGTAATGAAAGATAATGTAAAAGATGTGAGTTATTCCACATTTGGTAATAAAACTTTAACCGCAGGCGACAATACCTATGATTGGAAACCCTTAGACGATCATTACTTTGAATGCCTGCGCGCTTTTTTAATCGACACCTTTGAGAACTGCACCTACCACCGGCAACGCTTTCAAAGTGAAGGGCATGATCCCTCAAACCTGCAAAGTTTTGCAGATTTTGAAAAACTTCCCCTTCTGGGTCCCTTAGATGTGGGCTCAACCCCTGAGACCTTTTTACTTCCCGACCGTTATCGTGAAACCCTGCGCAATGGTCTGGCAGACTTGCCTCTCAGTGAACGCATGGTAAAAAAATTTACCACCACCGGCTCATCGGGCATGGGTAGAAAAGTCACCTACTATACCGGCACAGACTGGGATATGTTGACCGCCGATATGCTACGTCATTTCCAGCATATTCCCAAAGAAGATATTTCTCTTGTGATGCATTTGTTTCAGCCGGCACACAGTTGTGGTCGTATGTTTGAAGACGGGCTTCACCGCCTTGGTTCCAGCGTCGAATTTCGGCACTTTGCCAACCTTACTAATGAAGACGTTATGAAACAAATGAAAATTGCGCTTGAAGAATTGGGCGGTTTTAATTGCCTTTCGGCGCCACCTTGCTTACCGCCGGGCTTAAAAATTAAAAAGGGCG
>JBCBZU010000056.1:0-8424 GCA_039815165.1 Pseudomonadota bacterium | reverse complement strand
GTCCCTGTACGCTCTACGTCGGCTCCTGCCTCCGAAGGTTTGAAATGACAGTGTATTCTTTTCTCTAAACTGGGTAGTAAGCAGTACCCATCCATAAACAGATGCTCTGAATAAGCAGACTCCGCTTGGAGCAACAAGCGACTCAGTCTACGCTATTGGCGTTTATGGACGGGCCTTGATAATGCTTTTTAAGCTCGCAAGCGAATGAACTACTGTAAATATAGAGGACTGACAACAGAACTATTCAATACTTTGACAACACCTTCACCAATTGCCACACCGAAGCGGCGGGTAAATTCTTCCAAAGGTGATGGCCTTAGTGTGTAATCACGTATGGTTTCTTCCTGAATAATCTCTCTTGCAACTTTACCGGGGCTGGCCAGACCATCGATTAAACCCAGCTCCAGGGCTTGCTCACCATTCCATATCAAGCCGGTGAATAATTCATCGTTCTCCGCCAGGCGGTCTCCCCTGCCCTCTTTAACAACGCGGATAAATTGTTCGTGGGTACTTTCAAGAACTGAGGCCCAAAATTGTTGTTGATCTTCTCTGAGCGGTAAGAATGGGTCGAGAAAAGCTTTGTGCTCGCCGGAGGCGAAGTTTCTGCGTTCAACGCCAATTTTGTCCATCAGTTCAGTAAAGCCAAAGCCTGCGGCAGTCACGCCAATAGAGCCCACTAAACTGGCTTTATCGGCATAAATTTCGTCCGCCGCGGCAGCGATATAGTAGGCACCAGAGGCCGCTAAATCTTCAAAGACCGCGTAGACTTTTTTATCCGGGTGTTGTGCTTGCAGACGATTAATTTCATCGTGGACGTAACCGGCCTGTACGGGAGTACCGCCGGGACTATTAATAATTAACATAACCGCCACCGAACCGGTACTTTCAAAAGCCCGTCTTAAACTGCTGACTATGCTGCCCGCGTTGGCGTCCTGATTATCGGCAATGGTACCGTCGATGGAAATAATCGCGGTATGGGACTCTTTAATATTTGTCGTCGGCGCAACCACACGGGCTTGAAAAAACAAGCCAACTAAAAATAGTCCTATATATAAAAACATGATGCTTTTAAAAAAAATGCCCCAGCGCCGGGACTTTTTTTGTTCAGCCAGCGCACTTTGAGCAATTGCAGACACCAATTGCCAATCGCGGTGTTCGCTACTCGGATCAATGGTTGCTTTACGCCTAAATAATCCCATAAAAAATGCCTCTTAAAATACTCTTGTTATACTTGAAAACGAATTATACATATTAATAACTTAAGCCGTTTTTTTTGCTCAGCTTTTCACTCAATTTTTCACTCAATTTTTCACCCAACTTTTCACTCAACTGTTGCGCTCACTGCACTCAACGGTTAATCCGAATTAAATCTTATTCAGTCGCTATGTTTAATGGCTAGGTATAATGGCCGTGCTCAGCGATAATGCAGCACCCACTCTACAAATTCAGAAAAATGATCAACACACAATGTCGGCTGATACTTTTGTAAGCGATCAATACTGTGCGCGCCGTAGCTAACGGCGACTTTCGGCATATTGAGCTGATCAGCCATTGCCATATCATATTCCGTATCCCCAATCATTAATGCCTTATCTGGGGTTAGGCAAAATTCGTCCAACAAGGCTTGTAACATGCGTGGATTTGGCTTGGAGGCCGTTTCATCTGCACAGCGTGAACCATCAAAAAAATGGTGTAGGTCCAGATTGTTTAATACGCGATTTAAGCCTTTACGACTTTTTCCGGTGGCTACTGCCAAATTAAAGTGATGTTGACGCAAGCGATGCAGACCGTCGATAACGCCCTCAAAAAATGGAGAGGGCTGTTGATCTGCGGCCAGGAAATGTTCAACATACGCTTGGCGAATAGACTGCCGTTGTGCATCCCCTAACTCCGGGTATAGGGCACTTATGGCTTCGGGTAAACCTAAACCGATAATATTCTTAATGGCATCGGCTTCACAGACGCGAAGGTTGGCCGTATCTGCCGCCCGTTGCATACAGTCAATGATTTTGCCGGCAGAATCACTTAAGGTTCCATCCCAGTCAAAAATTAATAACAATGTCAGTCCTTAATGGTCTGCTTAATAGTCTGTAGCGCATGAATAACAGTACTTAACTCTTCACTTAAGGGCGCTTCGATTTTAACTGGCTTACCGTCAGGCGCGATAAACTCCAGGATCAATGCATGTAAGAATAGCCGTTTAAGTCCTATTTGACGAGCAAACTGATGCGCCTGTGCCGATGCGTATTTGTCATCGCCCAAAATAGGATGACCAACATACTGGCTGTGCACACGAATTTGGTGGGTGCGCCCAGTGATCGGTTTAGTCTCTACCAGGCTACAGCCACAATAGCGCTCAAGTACTCTATATTCAGTTCGGGATCGTTTGGCGCCTTTGGCATCATCTGCCACTGCCACGACTACTCTTTCGCCACTCGCCAAGTGATTTTTCCGCAAGGCCACTGTTACATGTTGGCGTCGCTTAGGCCAACTGCCTAGCACTAAAGCCCGGTAAACTTTACTGATTTCACCCTCTCGCAACAAATGTTGTAAGTAGCGGAGACTGCGACGACTTTTGGCAATCATGACACAACCCGAGGTATCGCGATCAAGCCGGTGCACCAGCTCTAGAAAGCTATGCTCACCCCGAATCTTGCGTAAACTTTCGATAAGTCCCAGCTGCACTCCACTACCGCCATGCACGGCTAAGCCCGATGGCTTATTCACCACCAGCATGTGCTCATCTTCATAGGCAATGGCGTTATCCAATAGGCTTATCAGGCGCTGACTTGGTTGGACAATATGCTTGTCTGCGGATACTTTAACCGGCGGTATTCGCACAAGATCACCAATAGCTAACTTGTAGTCAGGCTTGATGCGGCCTTTATTGACCCGCACTTCTCCTTTGCGGAGTATCCGATAAATCAAAGATTTAGGTACACCCTTAAGACGCGCTATAAGATAGTTATCGATACGCTGGCCCGCAAGATCCTCATCGATTTCACACCATTGCACTCCTGGTGCAGTCATTTTTTTATGCAGTTTTTGGTCTCTATTCACAGGCCACATGATACCAGGGTGTTAGGGCTATGGCTTAAATCTGGAAAAATCAGTTGGCTGCACTATTTTGGTCCCGCCCGAAACAGCTTATGTGACAAGTAGCAGGAAAGGCAGAAAACGAACATTATTTAACCCACATGTACACTATTCAGCCAAAAATAGGCTTTTTGCTTACTTTGACGCGATTTTTACCATTATGTGTAAAAAATAAGAACCAACTAACAAGCATCATGTAACTGGTAGGCATCAATTCGTTTTTTTAGCTGCCAGAATTGTTCACATAATAACCTTTAATTTTAAAAAAATAGTGTATGTGGGCCATGGTTACTTTGTTTATCAGACTTGTTATTGCTTTTGTCATCAGCTTATTAGTCGCTTGTGGTGGAGATTCAACCGATTCAAACAGTCCTGTAGACTCTGGTAACAGTACCGGCAGTACCGGCAGCAGTGGTGAGACTGCTGGCATTGATACTGGTGGCGATATTAATAGTAGCGACAGTACTGGTGGTAGTGGCGTAGCGGCTATTTCAGCAAGCGCGGCCCGCGGAAAGGAATTGTATGAATCCCCTATTCAGAATTGTGTCGCTTGTCACGGAGTAGATGGAAAATCCTCAGTATTTAAGCGTATTGATCTGCTTGCCACTGCATACGAACATTCCAGTACCCCAGGCGTTAGCTACACACCGGAGGACTATATGGCGAGATTTATGCCGGTTGGAAATCCAGGCATTTGCGTCAATCGTTGCGCCGAGGATATTGTTGCTTATATGCGCTATCTTGGCGGAGCTGAGCTTAATCAAACAGAGCCTCCGCTTCCACCAGAACCCGCTGTTCAACCCGGGCCTCCTGTTCCACCTGAGCCTGCTCTTGTAGATGATCCAGGCATTGTCTACTTTCGCTTGGAGAATCGTGCAACGGGTCAGTTGATACAACCCAGAAATTGTTCTGCGGCGACCGATGAGACAGTCGCTTTGTCACAAACCACTGCGAGCGGTGTCAATGACTGTAATACTTTTTCCTTTAGCGAAATTGATAAGGGTTCCTTTATTATTCAGAACAAACAAACCACTGGCAATATTCGCCCGGAGACCTGCTCAACCAAGGAAGATGAAAGTGTGGAAATCAGGCAAGTTGGCGGAAATTTTGTGGGCACATGTGTGCAATGGGAAGTCTTTGAAACAGACAATGGTTACTTTTTTCTTTCAAACAAAGCAACGGGCCGTAAGATTCGTCCATTAGCTTGTGCCAAAACATCCAGTCGAAATAACAGCGTTAGTATTGTTCAGGTACCGGATAATTACAACGGTAACTGCACGCAATGGCGTTTATTGGACGAAGAAGGTAATGTCGCAAGTTTACCGGCTAATACAGTACCGCAGCCACCTGTACCGCAGCCTCCTGTACCGCAGCCTCCTACACCACAGCCCCCTGCACCGCAGCCTCCGGCACCACAACCCCCTGCACCGCAGCCTCCTACACCACAGCCTCCGGCACCGCAGCCCCCTGCAACGCAGCCTCCTTCTGTGGATATTCAAGTGCTTATGAGACAAGCGGACGTCAACTGTACCAATTCCGGTTGTCACGATTCGAGCCCTGGAACAGCGCTAGTGGACTTACAGTCCGGCAGTCTGGAGGATATTGCTCTGCGCCTGGTCAGTCGACCAGCGCTAAGCTCAAGCTGTCAAGGTGAACTGTTGATTGATCCTGACAATATTGATAATTCCATACTGCTTAAACTGATTGACCCCAGCTCGGGTAGCCAGTGCACCGCAAAAATGCCGTTGGGCAAAACCGGCGTTACCCCGGATCAATACGATCAGTTTGTGGATTGGGTCAATGAGCTCGTCACCGCGGCACCCCCGGTCATGGTGGTTACCCCACCAGTGTCAGCACCACCGACAGTGGCTGCAAGCCTATCGCCGCTGACCGTTGCCAACAAAGCCAAAATGATCTTGCACGGCGGCGCAGTGACAGACAGTGAATTGGCGCAAATCACCAACGCAAACGGTGGTTTGCAGGTAAGCGAGTTCAAAAACTTACTCTACCAGTGGATGAGCACGCCGGAATTTATTACTCAGTTCAATGATTTTTCTGAGGTGACGACGCAACAGAGATTCACCGATGGCAGTGACCGTTATGCCAACGTGTTTGGTTTCCTCAGAAATATGCGTAACGTCGACTCCGATGCAATGAGACGGGTGCTGCAAGAATCCTATGTGCGCACGGTAACGCGCATTGTGACGGAGGGGGATGACTTCCGCAAAGCAATTTATACCAGTGACTGGGTCGTGACAACGGCCAATTTGGTGGCACTTGCCAGTGCTGACGGCGCACAACCTTTTAGGCGGCTTGTCGACCACCCCGGCCTTCGGGAGAGTGACTACAACGACTGGCGGAGAGTGCGCATACAGTCTGGCAATCGACCCATTGATTACCAGCAGACTCAGGCCTTTACCAATAGGATGCGCGCCATTCGCGAAGGTGACACTATTTCGCTCTACGCCCCCCGGTTTGGTCCTATGAATACCCCCATTTTTATGGAGAACTGGTTGACCAATGTCGATAATCAATTTCGTTTGAATGTTAACCAGTCCGTTATTGTGGCCTTGGGCAAGAGCTTTGAGGTGAGCGACCAGACGCGTCCAAACCATGCCAGTGGTTTGGACCGGGACCATGCGGCTCCAGGTACAGACTGTGCCGCTTGCCACGATCAGTTGGACCCCATGCGCAATGTCTTTATGAAGTATTACAGCTTTAATAATATGCGAACCAAAGCGAGGCAAACCAATGAAAACCCCGATTTTGCTTTTCATGGAGTAAGGGACAATATCACCAATATGCGCGATTTTACCGTGGGCTTGGCCAATCACCCACTGTTTGCACCCGCGTGGTTACAAAAATTTTGCCATTGGTCCAGTTCGGCCTCATGTGATGAAAACCATCCCGCCTTTAATACGGTGGTCAATCGATTTAAAGATTCGGGTTATAACTTTAAAACACTGATCGCGGAGTATATGGCATCGCCATTGTTTAGCCAGGCCGATTCCAATACTGGCGCAGTCAGTATTGCCCGCTACCATCGTTTCTGCACAAGCCTTAAAACCCGGCTTGAAGGCGTGCGTGAATACCGCAATTTACCGGCTGCGAATATGGACTTTTGCAATATTACCGGTGCTAATCGTGCGTTTTCATCGATTATTCCCTCGGGCACCTTTATTCGGGGTGAAATCGATCTTTCGCTGCCGAGCCAAAATGACTTTATCAGCGTTAAAGCGGTTGAATCTCTATGTGCCACTGGCCTGAATCGCATATTGGGTGGAGATACAAATTCCACCTTCAGTACTCAGCGAGTATCCGAAGGACTCGACGACATGACGAGCTTTATATTCGGAACCCCGCCCAGTAGCGCGCGTTTTACTGACATTCGGGATACCTTGCAAAATGTCTACGATATAAGCCGTAAGGCACCGGCTTGTAGCAACCCCTCCCGCCTTGATTTGAACGCTGCATCGCCCTCCTGTGGACTAAACCTGAATTCCTATACTTCTCTACAGGTGGTTTGGCGAATGGCATGCAGTTCTCCGTCGTTAACCGGTGTTGGTTTAGAGTAATAGTTGGTTTGGAATAATAGTTGGCTTGGAATAATAGTTGGTTTGGAATAATAGTTGGCTTGGAATAATAGTTGGCTTGGAATAATAGTTAGCTTGGAATAATAAAAGGTAAGACTAAAATGAAGTGTGGAAATCGAAGAACATTTATTCGCAACGGCCTGGCATCTGCTTTGGCATTGTCATCGCGGGCGGCAGTAGTGGGTGTTCCTGCAAGCTTTTTATTAACGGGCCAGGCGCAGGCGGCATCGGGAAACCCAAAGTTTACCATTATCGCTCAGTCAACTCGGGGAGAAGCAATCAACACAATGGGGCCTGGCACCTATGACAGCAATACCATAGCCAGGGTTATCGATCACGTGGTTGCCAGCGAAGTCCCCAACTCCCTAAGGCGCACCATCAATGGTCGCGAGTATACCGCGCAGGACCTGGCGAGCGCCGCGAATGTTCAGCTCGGTTCACAGACGGTGCGTGCGGCTCGGGTATGGAATGCGCTGCCCCAGGGTTTTCGCAACAATATGAGTTATTTTTGGATGCGGACCGGCGCCAATGCGCACCAGGAATTTCCTGCGATAAAAACCTGTATGGGGGCATTGAAAAATGACCTAAACCCCAACAGGAATGAAGAACTTGCATCTGCGATTGCACTTGAAATGGCCGCAAGTCTTGGCACTACCACCACCAAGCCAATATTTCTCGACGGCAGTGGTAGATTCCTCGGCACGCCACTGTCGGTTTCGGAACCGACACGCATAAAAGACTTGTTTTCTCTATCGACAAACAGCCAGATCTCACCAGAAAATTATGGCGCACTATACGATCAGGCAATTGATAGTTTATACGATAATTTAAAACAGAACGGTACACGAGGTCAGCGCACTTACCTGGATAACCATGCCTTGACGCGATCACAAGCGCAACAAATTGGCGATCAAATTGGATCATTAATAAGCGATGTGAATAGCAATGACTTTGTCAACGAAATTAAAACCGCCCTGGCACTGATTCGCTTGCGTATTACGCCAGTGGTGACCTTGAAACACGATTTTAGCAGGGATAACCACGGTGATGAGAACCTGGTCGACGAGGTCAGCGGTACACTTGACACCATCTCCGGATTAAATCTTTACTGGCAACTGCTAAACCAATATAACCTGCAAAATGAGGTTAACTTTTTTACCCTGGATGTATTTGGTCGCACGGTTAAACGCAATTCCCGGCGTGGTCGAGATCACTATGGTAATTTAACGCTGGGGCTTTGCCATGGCTCGGACTTTAAAGGATCCGTCATTGGCGGCTTTACCCAGGTCACTTCCCGTGGCAACAACCTGCCTGCGGCCAGTGGCATTAACTCGAGTACCGGTGCGAGTAGCAACAATAGCGATATCTCACCGGGAGGGACTATAGGCAGTTATGGTTGCACCATGATGATGGCGGCGGGTGTCTCCGACGAGCGCTTGCAATTGCGGTTCCCTACCAGCAAAGCAGTGACTGGGGCATTTAGCTAGACCAAGGCAGGCTGCCATTCCAGTCTCATCTAGCACCAAGAGCGACGACGCCTGATGGCAGTTCGCACGCTCAATAAGCGGAACGGCATTTTTTAGAACCCGCTGTTTTTCAGAACCAGAGCAATCAAGAAAACCCTTTATAGGATTTAAGCCGGTTCTTTAACAATGCGCAAATAAGGCTTCACTTCTTTCCATCCTTCTGGATATTTTTCTTTGGCTTCTTCATTGGAAACCGCGGGTTTGCATGC
>JBCBZU010000020.1:0-12132 GCA_039815165.1 Pseudomonadota bacterium | reverse complement strand
GTACAATAATACCGCTCTATATCTTTTGGTGTAGTACTAATTATATATTTTACTTTAGTAATAGAGTGAATAAGATGTTGTCACTTCCTAGTGATGAAGCCCATCTTTTTCTTAGGGTGCAGTACTTATTTATCAGCAATTTTTTTGAGTTATGTGTGTATGCAATTTTGGCGTATTAGTAAAACACTTTGGTTGAATGCTATTTTTCCGCCGCAAGGACTCGCGATGAGTTACATACAGTTAGCCATAAAAAATGGAAAGATTTTAATCTCAATGATTATTGAAGGATTATCATAGAAAAATTTCTATAAAAAGCACCGCACTACATAACCGAAAATGTGCGGAGCACTAAGAAGACCTTGACACAAATATGTCTGATATCAAGCTAATGTTAGCAATATCATCGTCATGTTGACTGACCGTCCAGAAAATGTTTTCACTTGATTTGTTGATTTTGTCGACCGATTCAATCAGCGTTTTTAATTTACGGTAATAATTTTATTTTTTTCAGGAGAAAAATGCCATGCTAAATCCTATTTCTAATGCCTCAATCACTGCTGTTCAGCCTTCATCTTACTTGGCTAATGACTCGCAGGTTAATAACCAATATAAGAAAACGACGAGTAGTAGCACAGAACCTTACTTAACAATTTCACAAAGTTCAACTACTGCCAAGGGCTCAGACACTTTGCAACCTCAATTTAAGGATTACTCCCTAACAACAGGTAGCACATTGGAGTTTGATGAGCATCTTCATGTCGATGACTCCGATCGTGAAGGAAAGATAACCTATATGACGTCGGAAAATGACCTGTATACATTAGATATGGATATAGATGGATTGATAAGAGTTCTCAATAACACGACTAAAGAGATTTATTATCCACTTGGAGAGCCACCGATAGATGCACCCGCACGAGTAGGATCGCCAGCGGCCACTACTTTACAAGTTGACTCCCAGTTTAATATAACCATTAAAGATAGTTACGATAATACTGTATTTAATAGTAAGGATATCACCAACAATACTTTTGAAGGCGATAATCCCTTTGGAGAATTTATGCTAGGTGATGACGGAAGTCTTAATGTAATAAATGCCTTAACAGGTGAGCTGGTCACCAAAATAGACAAGGAGGGCAATCTTATCGAGCATAATAATCCCACATCAGTGCAGGAATATTTCAATGAGGGTAAGAGCTTAGGCAACGAAGTATTTGCGTCTAATTTTGAAATGCTGGGAGGTAGTGGCGACCACCTGCTCTCGGCAGGTAAAACATATGCTCTTTCGCTCTCCGGTAATGGCCAACTGTTTATGTCCCATATCCCTTCAGGTCAGGTCGCAGTAATCGCAGATGTCAACACAGATTCCGCAACGCTTAGGTATGATAAAGACAAAAATTTGATAATACAAAAACAGGGCAAAGTCCTCTGGAGCACTAGAGATATAATTGGGGAAGGTGCCATAAATAATCCTTTTATCACCTCTTTTCTAAATGTAGTCGACGATGGCTCTCTTATTTATAACGGTATTTATTTGGCGAAAATGATAATTGATCCACCGCCTACACCCCGTAGCCTGGGTTCAGTGGCTTTAACTGGTTTAGAGCCTGGCGAAAGTTTAACAGCCGGTGATGACCGCTATTTGGTTTCAGACAATGGTCGCTATCACATGGCTTTTAGCGATAAGTACGATGATCGCTATACTTTGGTTGTGCTGGATACTGTAGAGAACACCGTCAAACCGATGTGGGTCTCATCCGATGGTGGCACAGATAGTGACATGACCCTGACCTTCGATGAGAACGCCAGACTCATATTTGATCAAAATGGAACCACGCAAATTTTTGCATACCAAAATAAAGTTGATCACCCCTTCTACTCTTTCAGGGTCAGTGATGATGGCCTTGCCGAGGCACATGATGGATTATTTAATGAGACTTTATGGCAGAAAGCCGATATGTTTTCTAATACTGAATTTCTCAATTCTCCCCGGTCAATAAATGACTACTTCAAAGATGAAGGTAATCTTGGATCGAGCCTGGATGCTAATGAAGCCATATATGGCGGTGATGGAAACTACTTGTCCGATGGTCGAAATTACATTGCGCTAACAGCCAGTGGCATTTTGTTTACATTTGATATCACTACTCATCAGGTGAACATTCTCGCAGAAACAGGATCTGATAATGCCAAGATGGTCAAGGTAGGCGATTTTTATCAAATTCAAGATACCGATGGCAATTTATTGCTGCAACTGGGCAAAAGACCTGACGCCGTCGGTTTTTAGCCGCCAGCCCATGGCAACTTGAGAAAACTTCGGCACTTTTTTGGCCTCTTCCCCATAGGCCTTGATCCCATGGAGGGGATCAATACAATTCACCCATTGGGCTTATACATCCTTTGGTTGCCATTATTTTGCCCTCAGCTCTGAGTATGTCATCTGGAGTGAATACCCCAGAGTTTTACCCAAAGCTGAGCTCTCGGGATACAGCCCATACAAAAAAGTCTGTATGGCGTTTTTCAGCGCTGGCTATTTAGGTTAGAATCTTAGCGTTTGATCCTTGCCATAAGAGATATTTACGTGCGGTCTGTTGCTTACCTTTTACTGTTAATTTGCCTTAGTCTTGTTTCTGCCTGCTCATATCTGGAGTTAGTCGCCGATACGCTTGATGGTGGGCCAGATCAGGCAGTGCCAAGGGTGCCGGTCGATGCCACTGTGTTAATTGTCCCTGAAGGCCTTGTACTTAAGCAGTGGAATGGCAAGCTGCAAGAGGTGTTGGAAGATCGAGGCTATGAAGTCTATGTGCGGCCGGAAAAAAACTCCTTTATTTTTGAGTTCGTGTCTTATTGGGTCGAGGGCGAACAGCGCTTGCGGGTGGTCTGGCCACCTGTGATTTTTGAGCAAGTGTTTGCACCTGGGCAGGCCTATACCATGAATGTAAATTATCCGCGCAGCTATCAAGAAGCCCTTACGATAAGTGCAGAACGCCCATTACCCATCTGGATGGAATCACCTGCAGGTGAGCGAATAGAGGGTGAAATGCTGTATGTACCGCCCGCCCCATTGCCAAACCCGGGTGTGCGCGATGGCAATTAAAGTCCTCAGTCCGGCCAAGCGCTACCGTCACTTTGTGCGTGAAAAAGCCATTGGTTATGCGCAAACCCGTATCCTGTTGGCGGGCCGCAAAGCAGAAGAATTCACTGAAGATGAGTTAGAGATTATCGTTCGCGAAGAGGAAGATAAAATCAAATCCAGTATCAAAGAAAAGGGCTTGATAGCTCTACTCGCGGTTCTGGGGGCAGGTCTGTTCTTCTGATGTGGAATAATCTGCTTAAGCTCACCCTGGCCTCTTATGTGTGGAAGCGATATCGACGCACCCTGATCGCCCTGCCAGTACTGCTGATTTACTTTTGGCTTGTCAATCTTATTCATAATGACTATCTTGCCTATGCCGAGCTCGACGATAGCCAAATGGGTGTAGGTCTGTCATTTGTGATCAAATGGGTGCTGGTATTTATCGGTTTTATTATCTTCATTATTATTCACTTTACCGGTGGCTCACGCAACAGTGGCGAGCATAAACAAGTGCAGCCGGGCGACCAAGGCTACGGCACGGGTGCTTCTGCAAGCCATGCCGATGCTTCTGACGCTATTCGCCAAAAACAGAAATTGCGCAGCCGAGCGGATATGATTTTAGAGAAAAATTCCCAATAACCCAGTCCTCCCAAGCGGCAATGATCATAGCCTACAAATAACAGCTTACCGCGAAAATAGTCTAAAAATGGATGTTTGTGGTGGACTTGCTCAGGCTCGGCCTGGTTTTTTTGCGAACGCTAATCAGTGCGACCGCCTATTTGAATTTTTTTATGGTTGCATTATCGATTTCAACGCCGGCTGCATTATTGTCTAAAAAGCCGCGCACACGTCGCGACAATTGATTTCCTCCCCAGGTTTTTTCATTATTTAAGCCGGATAAACTCACCTGTTTATAGTTGAGCACTTTTTTCTGTCGCGCAAGAATTTTTCTATTCTTGGCTTCTCGGCGATTGCGGCTGTCCGTTTCTAAAAAAATATCCAAGACGGGGATTTCAGGGTCTTTAAACCAATGTTTATACGTATCAGCCATTGTTGGCAGACGATTTCTTCCATTGACAATAACCAGCGCACGAATGGGTTTTTCAAAGTCTTTCTTTAATCCGGGGTTGTCTATTTGAGGCGTTATTTTATCGATAAAATCCTGTGCGCGTATGGCCCCACTACTACTGCCCAGCACACTAATATTAAACTGTCCTTGATCATGTAAAAACTCCAGTGCAAATTCCAGGCGTTGCTCGGTGATCTGCTCTGCGTTGAGCGCGGTTTTTTTTGTTGTCGGGGATGCTTTGGGTGGAGCTGTGGTGATGGGACTTTGCTGTAGGCTATCTTCACTGGCATTTGCCTGCGCTGGTTCTGCTTCGGTGCCGGTTATTGCTTTGTCTGACCTTTTTTCATCGGGTACAGTTTCATCGGGTACAGTCGCATCGGATATAGCGTCACCGGAGGCAGCGCTGGCCACCGTTTTGACGGGTAGCTCGCGTTCTGGGATGGGGCTATGATCGGGGTTTGGCAAGCTGATGGCCAATGTTGCCCAGCCATAGTCTGGCAAGGTGTCATGCAGCGTCTTGGTTGTTTGTGGCCAGGCGGGATGTTCACCTTCAGCGTGAATAATTAATAACGCGCCCTTTGGAAAGCCTGAACGGTCTTTTTGCCATAAACCAAAAAAACGCTGTTGCCCGGCGCTTAGCCACACCGAGGCATCGGAGGAAAAGTGTTTCGCCAAAAGCGTCATGGATTCACTTTGATTAGGGGGTGTTCTAGGGCGAATCACAGAGCCTGGTGGCCGCAGTGGTTTGATTGTTACCGCTGGCTCTTCAGTGCTGTTCTCTTCAGCCAGGCTCTCTTCATTCAGGTTCTCTTCACTCAGGTTCTGTTCCGGCTTATTCTGTGGCCAGGCGCTGAGTGTCCACAGCATTAGTGCTAAGAAAAGGGGCAAATAAATCTTCATCTACTGAGTATAGACACCTCGGCGCATATCGTTAGCCGGGCAGCGCCAGATGCATTACAATGCGCTCAGAAAAATCAGTCGGTCGCTCAACTAAAGGGCATCTCTAAAAATTGTATTTTTCCGCGATCTCGGCGCAAGCGCCGTACCCGAATCCTCATGTACGTCCCAGTACACTGCGGTTTTCCGTGCGGTGCTTCCTTGATCCCACGAAAAAATTCTAATTTTTAGAGGCGCCCTTAAATGAATAATCAAATAAAATCAATATGTTAAAAAAATTTACGGCTTCACTCCACGGGAGAATGCCCGGTGCTGCCAGAGCAGTCTTACCTTGCGCCTGGAAACATTTAAAAGACTTTAGCATGACTACATGCTTCATTCTCTTAAGGCGAAAACTAACATTCGCTCCACACAATCCCGCTAAATTGTCCAGGTTGACAGGTTAAACACTACTATGCAGTCCTTCCGAATAGCCCCCTCCATTCTTGCCGCTGACTTCGCCCGTCTAGGTGAGGAAGTCGACAATGTATTGGAGGCAGGTGCCGATATTGTCCATTTCGATGTAATGGATAATCACTATGTACCTAACTTAACCATTGGCTCCATGGTGTGCTCAGCCTTGAGAAAATATGGTGTTACAGCCCCCATTGATGTACATCTGATGGTCGACCCGGTTGATGCTTTGATTGAGATGTTTGCCGACGCGGGTGCCAGCTATATTACCTTTCATCCAGAGGCCTCTCGCCATCTGGACCGCTCCTTACAATTGATTAAGCAAAAAGGCTGTAAGGCAGGACTGGTGCTGAATCCAGCCACAACGCTGGATACCATTAAGCATGTTTTGCCGCAGTTGGATATGCTGTTAATCATGTCAGTTAACCCCGGTTTTGGTGGGCAAGCCTTTATTCCCTATACCCTGGATAAGCTACGTGAAGCCCGTAAAGCCATTGATGAGCGGGGTCTGGATACCCGTTTGGAAATTGACGGTGGCGTCAACCCCAACAACATTGCTGAAATTGCCCGCGCAGGCGCAGATACCTTTGTGGCCGGTTCAGCGATTTTTAACCAGCCGGATTACAAAGCAGTGATTGATGCAATGAGACAGGCCCTGGCCCAGGTGTAGCGCTAAGGTGATTGTTGATGACGACCGCTATTAAACTGATTATTTTTGATTTGGATGGCACCTTGATTGACAGTGTTCCAGATTTGGCGCAGGCACTCCAAAGGGCTTTTCGCGATCTGGCGCTGCCCGCAGTGAAGCCTGCTGAGGTCCGCCAGTGGGTGGGCAATGGCGCCGCTAAGCTAATCGAACGCGCCTTAAGGCATGTCGGGGCCGATGTCGATGCCCACCAAGCCGCACTTGATGGCTTTTTGCAGCACTACTCTGACTGCTGTGCGGATAAGACCATAGCCTATCCGGCTGTGTTAGAGACCTTGGATACACTGGCCAAGCGGGGTTTTACCTTAGCGATTGCCACCAACAAACCCCGTCGTTTTGTTGCCCCGATCTTGCGTCACGTGGGGATCGATCGCTATTTTTCATGGATTGTGGGCGGTGACGATGTTAATCACAAAAAGCCCGACCCTGACATGTTGCAGCGCTGTATGACACAGTTTGAAGTCAGCCCCAAACAAACCCTGATGGTCGGTGACTCGTCTAATGATATCCAGGCTGCTCATCGAGCGAATGTTTTGGTAGCGGCAGTGAATTATGGTTATAATCACGGTCAGCCCATTGCGGCTGCGAACCCCCATTGGGTATTGGGTTCAATTGCTGATTTACTCGCAGGCCCTGAAGTTGAGCCCCAATTACTGACCCCTACAGGACTCCTTAACCATGTACCGTAAGCAGTGCCGGACACCCTCCTGGCGACACTCATAAAATAAAAACTGAATGTGCGCCATTCCCAGGTGCTTTTACCTTACATCGTACTCAAGCCTGTATCTCCCTCATGAAGCCAGAACAATTTATTCGACTTGCTAAACAAGGTTATAACCGTATTCCCGTCATGCGGGAAGTACTGGCGGACTTGGATACGCCGTTATCAAGCTATCTTAAACTTGCTCGCGGCCCGTATTCCTATTTATTTGAGTCTGTGCAAGGGGGAGAAAAGTGGGGGCGTTACTCCATTCTGGGCCTGCCCGCCAAGACCTTGTTAACGGCGAGAGGTCAGCAGGTTCAAATAGCCCTGCAAGGCGAGGTAATAGAAACACACCAGGTTGATGATGCCCTGGATTTTGTAAAGCGTTTTCACGCCCGCTATCGAACCCCTGAACTCGAGGGTTTGCCGCGTTTTCACGGCGGTCTCGTCGGTTATTTTGCCTATGACTGCGTGCGCTATATCGAGCCCAAGTTAAAGGCCGGTGAACCGCGAGATGTGATCGGTAATCCCGATATTTTGCTTATGGTTTCTGATGAAGTACTGGTATTTGACAATCTGACAGGCACCCTCAACATCGTTATTATGGTCAATCCCGGCATTGATCAGGCCTATGATCTTGCGCAGCAGCGCTTAGCAGAGTTAGCCGAACAATTGGCCACAGTGGTTCCCACTTTACCCCCAATGAATATCCACGGGCCCCAGTCTTCAGAAGTCAACTTTGTCTCCCATACGGGTGCCCAGGCCTTTGAACAATCGGTAGCGCGAATTAAAGACTATGTCCTGGCCGGTGACATTATGCAAGTAGTGGTGTCACAGCGTTTGTCCATGGACTACGACGCAGAGCCGATCAACCTCTATCGTGCCCTGCGCAGCTTAAATCCCTCTCCCTATATGTATTTTCTCGACCTGGGTGATCACCAGATAGTGGGTTCCAGCCCCGAGATTCTTGCCAGGCTCGAGAATAATGAAGTCACGGTCCGCCCAATTGCCGGAACCCGTCGTCGCGGCCATACGCCAGCAGAGGACAAGGCCCTTGAACAGGACTTGGTTCAAGACCCAAAAGAAATTGCAGAACACCTAATGCTGATTGATTTGGGCCGCAATGATGTCGGTCGTGTGGCAAATATCGGCAGTGTGGAACTCACCGAAAAAATGGTGGTTGAGCGATATTCCCACGTAATGCACATTAGCTCTAATGTCACTGGTCAATTGCGGGAAGGCCTGGGCGCTATCGATGTATTAAAAGCGGCACTCCCGGCGGGAACCCTGTCTGGCGCACCCAAGATTCGGGCGATGGAAATTATCGACGAACTCGAAACCGAAAAGCGCGGCGTCTATGGCGGCGCAGTGGGCTATCTCGCCTGGAACGGCAATATGGACACCGCCATTGCCATTCGTACAGCCGTCATTAAAAATGGCAAAATTTACGTACAAGCGGGGGCTGGTGTGGTGGCCGACTCTATTCCAGCATTGGAATGGAAAGAAACCATGAATAAAGCAAGGGCCTTATTCAGCGCAGTGGATAAGGTGATATAGCCATGTTATTGATGATTGACAACTACGACTCCTTCACCTACAACGTGGTCCAGTATTTTGGCGAATTGCAGGTCAATGTTGAGGTGGTGCGCAATGACCAGATTACTCTTGAGCAAATCGATGCCAGGCAGCCGGATTATCTGGTTATTTCCCCCGGCCCCTGTACCCCGGATAAAGCCGGGGTTTCATTGGCGGCCATCAGCCATTTTGCCGGCAAGCTGCCTATATTGGGCATTTGTCTCGGTCACCAGAGTATTGGGCAGGCCTTTGGTGCTAAGGTGATTCGCGCAGGCAAGGTCATGCACGGTAAAACATCACCTATTTACCACGGTGAACAAGGGGTATTTTCAGGCTTGCCCAAGCCTTACCAGGCAACCCGTTATCATTCACTGGTAATCGACAAAGACAGCTTACCGGCTTGCCTGGAAGTCACGGCCTGGACCCAAACAGAGACCGGCGATATCGAAGACATAATGGCCGTTAAACATAAAGAGCTCCCCATAGAAGGTGTACAATTCCACCCGGAATCAATTTTGACTGAGCATGGTCATCAACTGCTCGATAATTTTCTGAAGCAATATAAGTAGTCGATTGTCAATATGTCTGGATAACTCCTGCAGATCCAGCCAAATAAAAGGGGACTTTATGAATATCCAACAAGCACTCACCCAGGTGGTTTCGGGTCAATCACTGAGCCGAGCTGATATGACCGCCGTGATGAGTCAAATCATGACCGGGGAGGCCACGCCCGCCCAAATGGGTGGCTTTTTAGTGGCTTTAAAAATGAAAGGCGAAACCGTTGACGAGATCACCGGCGCGGCTCAGCTTATGCGTGAGCTGGCGACGCCAGTACCCATTGCGGTCGATCACCTGGTGGACACCTGCGGTACCGGTGGCGATGGCGCTAATTTATTCAATGTTTCCACCGCCGCAGCGTTTGTGGTTGCCGCATGCGGAGGCAAGGTGGCGAAGCACGGTAACCGTTCGGTTTCCAGTGCTACCGGTAGTGCGGATGTGCTTGAAGCCCTGGGCGTTCACCTGGACTTAACGCCAGAACAAGTAGGGCGTTGCATTCAGGAAGTGGGCGTAGGTTTTATGTTCGCCCCTGCCCATCACAGTGCCATGAAGCATGCCATTGGTCCCCGTAAAGAACTGGCCATGCGGACTATCTTTAACATGCTTGGCCCCATGACTAACCCTGCGGGGGTTAAACGTCAGGTTATAGGCGTTTTTGATAAAGCCCTGTGTCGTCCCATGGCAGAGGTGTTGATGGCCTTGGGAAGTGAGCATGTGATGGTGGTACACGCCGAGGATGGTCTGGATGAGTTGACTATTGCCGGTGCTTCTCACGTGGTTGAGCTCAAGGCGGGTGAAGTGACAGAATATACCCTTAAGCCAGAAGATGTGGGTTTGCACAGGCAATCCCTCGAGGGTTTAGCCGTTGCCTCTGCTGAACAATCATTGGCCCTTATCAATGGCGCACTGGGCGATCGCGGCACAACAGAGGCTCAAAAAGCGGCCGATATCATCGCGCTTAATGCCGGGGCAGCAGTGTATGTATGCGGCATTGCCGATAGCCTAAAACAGGGCGTGGACATGGCGGAGGATGCCATCGGTAGCGGCTTGGCAAAAGCCAAAATGCAAGAGCTGGCCGCGTTTTCAGATTGCTGCCATCAAATTAACGCCTAAACAGTAAAACTGCCTGGAGAAACCCATGTCGACCCCGACAGTACTCAAAAAAATTATTGCCCGCAAACACCAGGAAGTTGCCGAAAGGCAGGCCACGGTAACGGTTAACGATCTCCAGGCCCGCGCCGCGGATCAGAGCCCCTGCCGTGGTTTTGTGGCCGCAATAGAGGCAACGCTATCCGCCAAGCAGCCAGCGGTCATTGCTGAAATTAAAAAGGCGTCCCCCAGCAAGGGGGTGATCCGCCAGTCATTTCATCCTATTGATATTGCTGAAAGCTACCAAAAGCATGGCGCAGCGTGTTTGTCAGTCATTACTGATGTGGATTTTTTTCAAGGGGCGGATCGCTATTTAACCGCTGCGCGTAATGCGGTGAGTTTACCGGTTATTCGCAAGGATTTTATTATTGATCCCTATCAGGTTTACGAGGCCAGAGCCCTGGGTGCCGACTGCATACTACTGATCGTTGCTGCTCTTGATGCGGCAGGTTTAAAGGCTCTTAATACACTGGCTCTCGACTTGGGTATGGATGTACTGGTGGAAGTTCACAATGCCGAAGAGCTGCAGTTGGCACTTGCGCTGCCCAATAAATTAATTGGAATTAATAACCGTGATCTTCACACTTTCGCGACCTCGTTAGCGACAAGCTACGATCTTCTTGAGCAGATTGGCGACGACCGTATCGTGGTTACAGAGAGTGGTATTTATCGGCATGAACAGGTGGCGGCAATGCGCCAGAGAGGCATTAACACCTTCCTGGTGGGTGAGGCCTTTATGCGGGCAGAGGATCCTGGAGCTGAATTACAGTCACTCTTTCAGATAGAAGTATCGAAAATAGCCGTTTAGTTCGAGTCTAATTCGGGTCTAATAAAGTGTACCGATAAACAAGCTGTGCCCCGCCTTAGGTTTAAGGTATTTTCTCAGGGCAATGAATGCATTAAACCAAAAGTAAGCGTCGATAGTGGCCGGCTGAATTCAGCGCGTGCCGTAAACCACCATTGTTTTACCGCTGACAGATACCAGGCCCTGATCTTCAAGCGTTTTGAGGACGCGGCCGACCATCTCCCGTGAACAGCCGACAATGCGACCGATCTCTTGTCGAGTAATTTTGATTTGCATACCATCCGGGTGTGTCATCGCATCAGGCTCCTTCGATAACTCAAGCAGGGTACGGGCGACTCGACCGGTAACATCCAGAAATGCCAGATCGCCGACTTTGCGAGTCGTGTTGCGTAAGCGACGCCCCATTTGGGCGCCAAGTGCATACAGAAATTCCGGGTGATTAACGCTAATCTCATGGAACTTGGGGTAACTGATTTCCGCCACTTCGCATTCAGTTTTGGCCCTTACCCAGGCACTTCTCGAGTCTTCTTCCTCTTCAAAGACTCCCATCTCGCCAAAAAAGTCGCCATCATTTAAGTAAGCGACAATCATTTCACGGCCTTCATCGTCTTCGATAATAACGGTGACCGAACCTCTAACAATATAGTATAAGGAATCGCTTTTATCGCCGGCATAAATTAAAGTGCTCTTTGCCGGGTATCGGCGCCGATGGCAATGGGATAAAAAATCATCAATATTAGTGAGTTGGAGCGGTTGTGATGTAACAGCCAAAGCAACGTCCTCTTTTTTGTCTCATTTGATCCCGTATCAAGGGGATAGTACTTTTAGTGTAGCAGTTGTTTGAGAAATGCCGAGTGAGCAAGTTCTCACTATCAGAGGCATAAACATCAAGGTCTTGCTTATGGTAGTCTTGCGTACTTAGCAGTCAAGTAAAAAATGCTATTTAGTGACATCTAATTTTGCTTCAATGATGTTTGCGTGAATGTAAAATCCATTTTTTAGCCTGGCATTAAGCATAGGCTAAGCCTAATGCTCGAGCTAAGCACGCATTCGGTAGCTGGCTCTGTATTTGTCTGTCCGCAGGCTTATGCTCAGGGGTCAAGGTCCGACAAACAGGAGATGGAAAGTCCGTTTATGTATC
>JBCBZU010000210.1:0-4660 GCA_039815165.1 Pseudomonadota bacterium | reverse complement strand
GTGCAAAGGTCTCAGTGTACAGTTGTTAATTAAATAAAGTTTTGATGTTATGTCTGGTATTCTTGAGAGCGTTGATTCCCGTACTAATTTAGTCGGTGAGAACCGGCTTGAACTATTGATGTTCCGCCTTAAAGGCAGCCAAATTTTTGCCATTAATGTCTTTAAAATTCAAGAGGTTGTGCAAGTTCCTCCCCTAACCGACATGCCCTATAGCCACCCCGCGATTTGCGGCGTTGCCCACTTGCGCAATCGAGCATTGCCCGTGATTGATTTAAATGCAGCCATAGGCGGCAGTGCGTTGAACAATGATGATCGCTGCAACTTGATTGTGACCGAATACAACCAATCCATTCAAGGTTTTTTAGTCGGTCCTGTGGACCGAATTGTGAACCTGAATTGGGATGTTATCCAGCCACCACCCAAAGCGTCTGGGAGAGCGCATTTTCTGACTGCATTTACCAAAATTAATGAAAAAATAGTCGAAATACTGGATGTAGAGCGCGTATTGGCTGATATTATTCCGCCCAGCACGCAAGTCTCTGAAGAGGTCAAAGACAAAAGCTTATGCGCACTTGTGGGCGATAAAGAGCTGGAAGTACTGTCGGTGGACGATTCACCTACCGCCCGTGCTCAAATTCGAGAAACGCTAAAAGACCTCGGCTTAAATATTAAATTGATTGCGGCAAGTGACGGCTTGCAGGGATTAAATATGCTGAAACAGTGGGTTGCTGACGGTGTTAATGTCACTGATAAATTATTAATGGTCATTACCGATGCTGAAATGCCGGAAATGGATGGTTACCGGCTAACACATGAAATACGCAGTGATCCAGCTCTGAGGGACCTCTTTGTCGTTATGCATACCTCATTGAGCGGCAAGTTTAATGAAAATATGACGAAAAAAGTCGGTTGCGATGACTTTCTCTCTAAATTTAGACCTGACGAGTTAGCCGGACTTGTCCAACGAAGAGTGCGTGATCTTTATTCATAATTTTTTCGAGACTTACTTTATTCGAGACTTACTTTTTTCAGACTTACCGGGCCTACAAAAATAGCCTGCCAATAAGATAATCACAATAGCCCGCCACGCTCCTGTGAGGTGAGCAACTCCGCCTCGATTCCCATTCTTTTAGAATAAACCAGAGAGTATGAAAGTACATTCTGAACGTATTTACGGGTTTCGGGAAAGGGAATCACTTCGACCCAAACATCGTGGGGAAGTCGACTGCCGGTTTCCCGCAACCAGCGATTCACTCTGTGAGGTCCTGCGTTATAGGCGGCAATAGCCGGCAGCCGATTTTGATTATATTGATTCAATAATTCACTGATATAGCGACTGCCCAGCAGCATATTATGTCTTGGTATCAACAAATCCTGCTTGCTGTGTGAAATACCGGCCTTACGCGCGGTTTCTCTGGCTGTTCCGGGCATTAACTGCATTAAACCCACAGCGCCGGCACTGGAGCGAGCATCGCTTTCCCAGGCGCTTTCTTGACGAGCAATAGCAAAGATTAAGGTTGCAGGCAGCTTTGTTTGGGTGGCCAGTTGCAGCACTGTCTGCTTGTGTGCAACAGGAAAACGAATGCGCAGGTCATCCCAGGATTGAGCCGCTGCCATGGATTCTATAGACTTTCGGTACCATGACCACCGGTAACTGATTTGTGCAAGCCCTTGGTAGTAGATTTGTCTATCCACGTCGGGGGGCAACTGCAGTGTTTTAACAGAAGCGATAACCGTTTTCCACTCCTGGCGGGCATCGTGCAATTTTTTTAAATAAAATAACTCTCTGGCGCGCGCTAGCGCAGGGATTTTTTGCAGGCGCTGCATAATATAGTCTGGTATGACAGACGGTGTATCTTCAAAACTGTACGGCTTTTGGATCAAATCTGCGGATAAAAATCCATAATAACTGCGGGATGTAGCCAGTTGCTGAAACGTCATTTTTGCCGTATCTGGCTTTAGCTGTTCTTGTGATCGAGCCAACCAGTAGCGCCATCGATCAGTGGCTTTGTCTTTTTGCGGCAGTTGACCAATCCATTCTTGAACGGCGATCCAATTTTTTTGTGCGAGCAACTCTCTTATAAGGGCTTCAATAATTTTAGTACTTACTTCAGGATTTATCGCCGGCAACAATCGCCTCACGTCAGCGGGTCTTGCGTCAAAGGCATAGCGCCTGGCGAGGCGGTAATAAAAATACTGCTGTTCTTTTTCAGTATAATCAAAGCGACTATAGTTTTTTTGCCAAAGATCAAAAGCGCCATCACTATTGCTTCTGATATAGCGGATTAAACCATGGTAAAAAATATCTTTACCTTTAGGGTTTTTTAACAGAGATTTGGTGTTGTTAACGAGGGCAGGGTTATTTAACACTTTCTCAAATGTCAGTGCCGAAGATTGCAGCGCCGGCGACATTTTTTTCCGAAGAAAAGGGATCAGCCTGCGCGTGTTGGCCAGTAATGCTTTTTGGTAACGTTCCCATAACAAATCCTGGCTCAAGTAACCCGAATCTTTCCACTGCTTGAACAGTGGGTCACACTCATCAGGCTGTGATTTTTCCACATTCCACAAAGTCACTACTTCAGCGATGATGGATTTCTCTCCTGTATTATATTTCGACCAAAGGTATAGACATTGATGGGCGGTTGATTGGATGCTGTCTTCATAGTAGCTTCGGTAATCATGCCAATGGTTTTTTGCAGCAAGCAGGCTTAACCAGCGTCGCAGCAACAGTTTTCCAAGATAGCTATCTTGATTTTGTTCAAGAAAAATATCTACTTCTGTGTAGGGTAGGCTTGCAAGACGTTTGCGCAGAAATTGATAATCGAGATAGGGCGCTAAAGGATAATCGCCAAGTTGCTGCCTGAGTTTTTGATACTGAACCAAGCGACCATTATCCAATGCCGCCTTAGCCGATAAGTACTGCGCGCGCTCTTTGGCAAAAAGCTGCTTATTATGCCAGGTATCGGCCTGCAGCGCCTGAATAGGCAGGAGTAATATTATTGTAAAGATTAAGTAAAAGTGCATATCGCGTTAAAATACTATAATCACATAGAGAGTCAGAGCATGTCGTGTACCTTGTCAATATCCTATACCAAAAAAAGCAAGCAATAGCCATTTCTAGAATAATAACAATCAATCGTCTGAGTGAGTATATAATACTCTGACAATAACGATAGTGATGAAAGTAAAAATATGTCGGTTTGGCCCATAGTATTTATTGCATTAGCGATTGTGATGACGGTAGGCCCCATCATGTTAATGCAGCCCTCAAAATGGGATCGTCATTTAGCCCGTTTGCGGCAACAAGCGGCCGAACAAGGCTTACGGGTTAGATTGGCTACTTATGGCAAGCAAGAGAACAAAAATCAGTCAATAGCAGTCTATAGTTTAGCGGCAACGCGCCCGGAGGATGCCGTCTGCTGGCATTTGATGAAAGAACCCTATGCCCACGATCTACACTTTCATCAGCATTGGCAATGGTCGGGTCACTCTCCCCAACTCTCTGACCAGATGTCACTGGCTATCCAAGCTTGCTTAGATGAGCTCCCCGCCGATGTCGTCGGTGTAGAATTGACTCAGGACAGTATTGGTTTTTGGTGGCGAGAGCGTGGTCAGTGGACGGTCGATATGCTGAGGTCTAATTTGGAAAAGTTTTTTGCGGTGCTGCAATAGGCGGGCTACTGCCATAAATGTGACCCAACAAAAGGTACGGAGAACTAAGCGTTAAAACACGGTAAATATGGATTTTACTGAGGTCAACTTACGGTTAGTGTCGTGTTGATGCTAGTGGTTTTTATGCATTTTATCGCTGTGATTTTTCTCATTGTCCATGATCATCGCAGTGTGTATGTCACTTAGCTCTTCGGAATCATTAAGGTCCAAAGCTTCATCCGCTAATTGCGGGTCTTCAGCGGGCAGTTTGGGCTGATTATTGTCTGGATTGAATTCATCCTCGGGCATCAGCTCTTTATCGAGCGATTTGCGCCGTCCGAATAATATATCGGCCATTTGTTTAATCATCTTGTGTCTGCGCTTATCCGGGTGGCCTGAGCGCATTAATTCTGTTTGTGCCTTTTTGTAAAAGGCGTTGGCAGTGAGTACATCTTGGCGGGTGTAGGCTTTGTGGCCCTGTGCAATATTGGAAATCACACCAACTTGCAAATGCAGCCACTCTAGCTCCAGGGTGTACTCCTGTAATTCCATGGAGGATATTTTTCCTCGATTGTGCTGCATGCGCACTATTCGACAAGCCTCGTTCAAGTAGGCTTGCAGGCGCGCAATCTGCGCATCACTGTTGCACAAACGGTTAATATGGCGCTTGGCATGAATATCACTTAATTCTTCGAGACGTGCAAAGGCATTGGCCTTGCCTGCACTGAGGTAGCCCGCGCTGGGGTCAAGCGCAATCATTTTTTCATAGAACTCAATAACATCATCATTGACTAATTTAACGATGATGCGGTTTTCGCAAAGCTGATCCAAGGCTAGTACCACATCTTCGAGCTCCTCAACCCGCGATTTATACTTTTGTAGTTGATTGCGTATCCCCTTGGCTTTACCTACTTTGTAATTGCTGTAGGCAACAAGGCACATAGAACCGATGGCTATGCAAATAAACAAAATAAGACTGGCAAATGCAGACATAGGTAATATAAATAAT
>JBCBZU010000436.1:0-2398 GCA_039815165.1 Pseudomonadota bacterium | reverse complement strand
TAAAAATTGTCTTTTTCCGCAATCTCGGCACAAGCTCCGTACTCAAATCCTCTTGTACGCTCTAGTTCACTGCGGTTATCCGTGCGGTGCTTGCTTGATCTCACGAAAAAATCTTAGTGTTTAGAGGTGCCCTTAAGAACAAAAAACCGCTCTTTTTCAATAAGCGCACCATGTTTATATTCAATGCCGGCAAGATGCCATTGATTGATATTTGCTAAAGACTGTTGCTGCAATAGTTCAAGCATTTCTTGCCCCGACAGCAGCGTCAGACCATTACCAATGTCATTGTTGTTTACGCGGCTTAACCAATACTGTCGCGGTAGTAAACAGTAACGCATCGCCTTGTTAAACGCATTGTCAGTATTAAACAAGCTATCACTTTCAAACCAACGGTCTTGTTGTGAAACTTTATTTGAAAATAATGGCGCAGTGACGGCTTGATGCGCGGGAAAATAAAAGCGACCAGTAAAAAAAAGTCGGCTGGTGATGGCACTATCATCACCAATAACTGCCCTTAGCGCATCCGCGCCCTCAGGGTATTGACTTAAACACAACTGGTGGTTTATTAAGTGAGACAATTTTAACCCAAGTGTATCCTTTTGATTCGGGCCAACCCATTGGTGCCAGTTGTACAAAGGACTATTGTTTTTAATATAGGCACAATCGGATAATTGGCCTAAATAAAACTTCAATGCAACTTCAATATGTTTAAAGCGCTTATGGTGATGGTCGTAAATAATAAAATCAAACTCGCCAAGGGTACGACCGGCGTTGTTCACTTGTAGATTTTTTGCCAATACTTTAAAACGAGGGTGCTGTTCAAAATAAAAGCTTAGGAGTTGTTCAACATAAATACCTAAACGAGTAGAGCGCTGCTGCTTTAAGTGGTTCAATAGCGCAGAGGGATTCTGGTCAATGCTATACAGCCAAGGATAAAGCGCATCATCAATATAGTCTCTGTGCAACCACTCAGGAGGAATATTATCAATGTGTACGAATAGGGGTTCTTGTAATAATAACCACGCGAGATCATTAACCGGGCGATGGGTAAAACCGCAAACGTTTGTCATAGTATGATTTTTCACTCACCACCGTATTGCCAGAACATAGCCTGCCTTCATAAACCGTTGGCAGCAGCCGATGCAGAGCCTGTAGGGCGCTATTTACAGCGTGTTTCGCCACCCACTGATCAGTCAGTTGAGCCGCCAGCGGGTTTTTCCAGGCTAATCGTGACATGGTATCATATGCCCCCACTGATCTTAGTTGGCCTTACTGTATGACAACATTTAGCACTATTGGCTTATTGGGCCGCGTATACAATGATTTAACCTTACGTTCTGCGGTTCGACTGATCGATTTTCTGCAATCCAAAAATAGTAAAGTGATTATTTTGGAAGAATTAGCCAGTTTAATTGATCGTCAAGACTTACTAAATGGCGATGAGGACATGATTGGCGAGCAGTCGGATCTGATTATCGTTATTGGCGGTGATGGCAGTATGTTAGGCGCGGCGCGGTCCATGGTTGCCCACCAGGTGCCGGTCTTGGGCGTTAACCGCGGTCGCCTGGGGTTTTTGACCGATATTATGCCCAGTGAAATCGAGCAAAAAGTAGGCGACGTGCTGGCAGGGCACTATATAACAGAGTCACGTTTTTTATTGGATATGAGCGTTGTTCGTGAGGGCAAAACCTTTGCCAGCGGTGATGCACTCAACGATGTGGTGCTGCACCCCGGTCGCTATATTCGAATGATCGACTTTGAACTCTATATCGATGGCCGTTTTGTTTACAGCCAGTCTTCTGATGGTCTGATTGTGTCTACGCCTACTGGATCAACCGCTTATGCACTGAGTGGAGGTGGACCGTTAATGTATCCCAGCATGGATGCCATTGTATTGGTTCCACTAAACCCCCATACCCTGAGCAGTCGCCCCATTGTGGTGAGTGGCGATAGTAAAATTAAGTTGGCCATAGGTAAGGAGATGGCCACATCACTCAATGTCACCTGTGATGGCCAGGCCTCTGAACTGGTGAGAGCTGGAGACGAAATCCTGATTACCAAGAAGCCACTGGCACTTGAATTGATACACCCAAATGATCACAACTACTACGAAACCTGTCGCACCAAGCTTGGTTGGGGGCGACACCTTACCACTGACTAGTGTCGATGCAACAAAAAGCCGAGCGCAGTGATTCACACACATTACCGAGCCCATATTAACGAGCGATAGTGAAACAAGCAGGATTTGAAGGTTACGATATTATTGGCGACGTCCACGGCTGTGGTCGGACGCTCGCCAAGTTGCTCGGTGTTATGGGCTATCAAAAAAAATCGGGGGTATACTATCACCCCAAGCGCCAGGCCATTTTTGTAGGCGATATTGTCGATAGGGGACCCC
>JBCBZU010000073.1:0-7619 GCA_039815165.1 Pseudomonadota bacterium | reverse complement strand
ATAGAAGTCGAACAGCGTCTCGGTGCCTGTCTCTGGCGTCGCATCGGCATCATAGAGGCCCGTCTCGGGATCGAGGACCAGCATCGACTCGGTCGCATAATAGCGCCCGATCCGTGCGAGCTCAGCCTTTTCGGCCAGCGTCGGAGAGATCCGGCCAAGCGCCCCGAGGACAGCAATGATGGTGTCCATAAGCGCGATCGGTACCTTGCGAAACCTGGGGTCCCGGCCGAGCAGGCGGAAGAGATGTTCCCCCTGCTGCCTGGGTGTTACTGCCGGGCCCGGCCCGCCGATCGGGAGGATCCTGTTGTGACATGTGGCGTCGTTCAGACATCTCGCGAGAAAGATGCCGAGGTCATGCGCGCTCACGGGTTTGCAAGCTGTCAGGCGACCATCGCCGAACAGCAGGAAGGGCTTCCCGCGCCTGAGCCGGTCGAGCTGACCCGAGAGCGATTTGAAATAGGCCGTCGGCCGAACGATCGAGTAGGTGATTCCCGAGGCAATCAATTCGGCCTCGAAGGCCAGCTTGGCGCGTTGAAACTCGAGTTTGGGCTTCTGGACACAGATCGCCGACAACAGAACCATGTGTTGTATACGCGCTTCACGGGCGGCGTTGAGCGCATGGGCATGGGCCTGATAGTCAATGGCCCAGGCATCCTCGGGTGCAGGCAAAGCTATTTAGACAACAGCAATCCAGACAACAACAATCCAGACAACAGCAATCTGGACAGGCAACAAACCAAAGTGATCCACTGCGTCACGAATGGGTATCTTGCGTGCTGCTAAAAGCCTTTATTTTACTGGAACCGAAAACCTGGCTATCGCGCCTTGCCGCGGGTGATGTGAACGAGAATGCATTACAAAAAGCTCCTCTGTCTGAGCTCAGTCAGCAGCGCTTGTTTGAGGATCTGCCGGCAGTGGCCCAAGTAGTGATGTGGTTAATCCTTAGTCACCACCGCTTACCCACAGTTAATGACCAAAAACACCTGTGGTCTCAGTGGGAAGGTCCGAGCATTGCCTATGTGCTGGAACAGCTTAACAGTGAGTGGGGCTATAAAAATTCAGACGATATCCATACCTGCCTGCAATTTAAACATGGCTTGCTTAGCCAATCGGCAACTTGGCTAAAATACGTTAAGCGCTGTGCACAACAGTTACAGCAACAGGACTCGCTGATTCAACACTTAATGGATAGTGGCGAGATACGGGTGGTATTACATCATGCACGATTATGTCTTATGTTAGCGGACCACCACTACTCTTCTTTAGATAAAAAACGCTCTGGCCAGTGGACCAAGCATGGTCATCTGGCGGCCAATACTGATCATCAAGGCAAGCCCAAACAAGCGCTGGACCAGCATTTAGTGGGCGTATACAAACAGGCAAAGCGCAACGTCAATTTACTGCCCGCACTGGAAGCAATGGCGCTTACGGGCGCAAACAACATATCCGCAAAAAACATAGCCGCACTGCGCAAGCCCAGCGGTGACGGTTTCCAATGGCAGGACCACGCAGTGAATGAGATCGGTATCTGGCGGCAAAAAAACCCAAGCAAGCGCTTTGGTTTTTTTGCCATTAATATGGCCAGCACAGGCTGTGGCAAAACATTTGCCAATGCCAAAGTCATGTACAGTCTGTGCGAAAATAACCTAGGCTTACGCTATAGCCTGGCTCTGGGTTTACGCACACTTACCTTACAAACGGGTAAGGAATACCAGCAGCGTATTTTTAAAAATAGGCAGCAGCAGGATCTGGCGATATTAATTGGCTCTAAGGCCGTTGTCGAGCTGCATCAGCAAACCCCGTCAATCCAGAAGGGGGAATCCGGCTCTGAATCCGCTGAATCATTATTAAAAGACAGCGAAACGCTGTTTACCGATGGCGATGGCGATGGCGATGGCATCAATCTTAGTGCGTTGGCAACCGTCTTAAAGCAAGCCCAACAGCGCCAATTATTATTGGCGCCAGTGATTTAATCGCCATTGGCCGGTTGATTTTTTTGGCGGGTATGCTGGGCCGCAAAGTGATGCTATCGTCCGCGACTATTCCGCCGGCCATGGCAGAAGGTTACCTGCACGCCTATAGCCAGGGCTGGGCATTGTTTTCACAAACGCGCAATGCTGAAAAGAACATCGGCTGCGCATGGATAGATGAGTCCGACACCCAGGTAAAAACACTCGACACCCGCTTGCCTGGCGAGCAGCGCATCAATCACTACCGCTCACACCACGACACCTTTATCTCGCGGCGAATCCGCGCGCTGGACAAGCAAGCGGCCACACGCCGGGCAGAATTAATAGACTACTCAACACTACTCAAGGCCAGAAGAGATGGCTTGGCCGATGAAGCACTGCAAACGCGCTATTTTAATGCCATCGGCCAGCGGGCGCATGCCCTGCACCAGCGTCACTATATGGTGGAGGCAGCGAGCGCTATCCACATCTCATTTGGTGTGATTCGCGTGGCGAATATTCACCTTTGTGTTGCACTCACACGGTATTTACTGAGCATGCAGTGGCAAGCGGATACAGCGGCAAAAGTAATGGCTTATCACAGCAACCAGGTCTTGCTGATGCGCCACGAACAGGAGCGCCACCTGGATTGCGTACTCAAACGTAAGCAGGAGAAAAACGCCAGCCAGGCAAGCGCTTTCGGCAATGCCATTATTCGTGAGCACATTGATAAAGCTCAGCAACAGGGCTTAAAAAATCTGCTGTTTATTGTGGTTGCCACGCCGGTAGAAGAAGTGGGCCGTGACCATGATTTCGATTGGGCCATTATAGAGCCCTCTTCCTATCGCTCAATGGTGCAGATGGCCGGGCGCGTGCAGCGCCACCGTAAACAGGCGGTTTGCAGCCCCAATATTGCCTTAATGCAATACAATTGGCGGGCATTAAAGGATGGCGCCAAAGCAAAGGGGGCTTATTTTATTTGGCCGGGTTTTGAATCGCAAACCACTTGTATCGACCCCAACAGCGGCAGGTATGCGCTATGTGAAGACTACGATCTCAAAAAGCTGGTTGATTTTAACTGGATTTCGAAAAAACTCGATGCGCAAGCGCGTATTGGCACCGCACCACAGGGCTTTGGCTTAGCCCAGTTAGAACAATTGGTCACCGGTACATGGCTGGCGACCACTGCGGCTAAAGGCGCAAGCACACTACTCGGCTACACCAGTGAGCATTGGTACCTGACCGGCCTTTGCCAGGCAAACCATCGCTTTCGTGCATCCCAGCAAGGCATCACCCTGTTTTGGTATCTTACAGAAAACCAGGCGCTTATCTTTGCCGCCAAAAATGCTAAGGGTCAGGTGCTGCAGGATGATTTAGGGGAGGTAATGCCCAGAGATGAAGCCACCGTAAAAACCAGCAATAACAAACAGGTTGTCAGTTATAAAATAGAAGCACTGCCACTCACTGCCGAGGAAAAAAACAACTGCTGGCTACACCGGGACTACCCCACACTACTGCACCATATGGCAGACGAAAAAAACATGACAATAAATGATGCCGCGCTCTTATTCGGAGAATTAACGCTGCCGCGCTACCATCAAAATGATCGCAAGCTACTGTTTTATTTTACTGATGAATTGGGATTTTACCGGCACCAAGGAGGGCACAATGCCAGATGATGCCATTTTACATTTTTTTGAAGAACGAAAAAAAAACTGGCTTAGCAAAGCCATCAAAGCAACCATGAGTGAACAGGAGATCAGCGAACAACAGCAGCTCTGTGAAACTGTATTTTCCCTGGCCGAATGGCTGCCAAAGGCAGCAAAAAAAGCCGGGCAAATTAGCATGGCGACACACCCCTGCACCTTCAGTCACCCCAGTGCCAGGAAAAATAAAAATGGCTATGTCACGCCGATTCTGGCCAGCAAGGCCTATGCCGCCGACGGCTTTATCCGAACCGGCAATAGTGCAGTGGAAACCGATGCACTCGGTAATGCGGCCGCCTTAGACGTCTATAAATTTTTGAACCTCACGCTTGCAGACGGCCAGACCTTGCTCCAGCATATTATCGACGACTCCACTAGCGCCAGAGAATTATTGCAGATCCCAACAAGCGCTTATGAGGATCTCAAGCAGGGGTTTTTAGCGATTCTTGGTAGCGATTCAGACCTTGTGACCAGTTCAAAAATAAAGCAGGTCTATTTCCCTGTCGACTCAGGCTATCATCAACTTTCACTACTCACTCACTCCGGCATGGTTTATGCGCTGCGTAAACGTATAGATGCAATACGATTTGCCGAAGACATTAAACAACAGCGTCAGTTGCGGCGAGAAAATTTATATTCAAGCACTGGCTATAAAGAAATTTACGACATTACCGAAATAGCTTACGGTGGCAGCAAGCCACAAAATATCAGTGTTTTAAATAATCAAAATAGCGGTAGAGCCTATTTACTAAGCTCACAACCGCCGCATATTAAGAATCAAACAATCAGGTTCCCCAGATCAGATGTATTCAAAAAAAGCCTCTCGCACTACGACTGCCGCGCTTATTTTCAGCGTTTACACACAATATTCCTGACCAAAAAAGGGGGAAAGATACCCCTAAAAACGCTGCAAAAGGCACGCGATAAGGTTTTAAATGAAATCCTCGACTATGTCCTGGAAACCAGTTGGGGGTGGCGATCAGTCTCTGCACAACAGTTTTATCCCGAGAGCTCTCAATTACCGGCTGCACAACAAATTTGGCTTTGCGATACTTTTTTAGAAAAACGCCAAAAGGAAGATAAATGGCTACAGGAAATTTGCGAAGACCTTATCCTCTGGCTGGAGCGTGGCTATATGGAAACAGACAATGCCTTTAGCCTGGGTATGGCGGAGAAAAAGTTCTTTAAAGAATGGCTGGCCCAACAGCAAGAGGTATTGCGCTAATGGCCTTAGCCAACTTAGTCAATCCAACACTATTGCTATCAAAGATCCGCATACACAACGCCAATGCGCTATCCAGCCCTTTTACCATCGGCTTTCCGGCAATGACGGCGTGGCTCGGTGCGGTACACGCCCTGCAGCGCAAGCTTAACCAGGTGCCACAACTCAAGCATTTGCGCCTGAATCGAACAGCCATTGTATCCCATACCTTTGATCTGCAAACCCATAAAGCCTATGGCGACTTTGTTCATTCTATTATTGGTACGACAAACCCTCTTGATAAGGATGGCAGCCGCCCCGCCTTTATTGAGGAGGCCCGCTGCCACTTAACGGTGAGTCTGGTGATTGAATACTCAGGCATTGGGCCGGCTGTGGCAGAAGATTTTCTACTTGCACACACAGAGCATATCCTCAACAGCCAGCTTAAAATGGCCAGTGGCGATATCCTTGCAGTCGGCAGCCTTAGCCTGGAAGCCAATGAGGCCACCTTAAAAAGAAAACTGATGCCGGGCTATGTTTTACTAGAACGCAGAGACCTGATGCAACAGGCCATGGACAATGGCCAAGACGCAATAGACGCTTTATTGGACTACCTGGTGATTCACCACCAATGTCAGCAAGTGGACGATAAAGTGCAGTGGCATAGCGCTCGCAAAACGCTGAATAATGCCGGTGACAAGGGCTGGATTATTCCCATCGCCACTGGTTTTCACGGTATTTCAGCGTGCGGGTATGCTAAAAATCAGCGGCACCCAGACCCTGATATCCCTCACCGCTTTGCGGAAAGTGTGCTGACACTGGGCCAGTTCACCTTAATCTATAAAACCGCAATCAATAACATATTCTGGCACTATCACTATTATCCAGAAAAAGCGCTGTACTTATGCGAACAAGATCATGGCGACACCGCCGAGCAAGAGACTATTTTTGACTTTTAACCGACCATAAGGAGACTAAGCATGGCAAAACAAGATATCGCAAGCGTATTGGCATTTGAGAAAAAACTGGTGCCCTCAGACGGTTATTTATCGGGCATGACCTGGCAAGATGAAGACAGCCTGCAAGCTTTAGCTCTACAAGAAAAATCCTTAAGAGGAACAATTTCAAATCGCCTAAAACCTGCCGTTAAAAATGATCCCGCTAAACTAAACCAAGAAGTGGAAAAACCGAATTTACAAACAGTTGACGCCTGCGCCCTCAAACCTGAGCACGACACCTTAAAGCTACAGTTCACCTTAAAAATATTGGGCGGTATAGAAAATCCATCGGCTTGCAATAATAATCTTTTTCAAAAAAGCTACAGGCAGGCCGTTTTCGACTACAAGGCAGAGTTCGCGTTTCACGCGCTTGCCCAACGCTATGCTCTAAATATTGCCAATGCACGCTTTTTATGGCGCAATCGTATTGGTGCAGAACAAATAGAGGTTAAGGTAAAGGCTTTAAATAAAGGCGCTGAGCAAGAGTGGCAATTTAATTCAGCAGACTATGACTTACGCGACTTTGACAACAGTGATGACAAGGTACTGAGTTTGGCAACACGCATCGCTAGCGCACTCAACAGTGAAAGTGACTTCTTAATGCTCGCTATTGATTGCTATGCGCAGGTGGGCAAATCACAAGAGGTTTATCCCAGTGAAGAACTGGTGTTTGACAAAGGCAATGACAAATTCAAGAAGAGTAAAATTCTTTACCAGGTTGACAATCAGGCGGCCATGCACTCACAAAAAATTGGCAATGCCCTGCGCACAATCGATACCTGGTATCCCGAACACGATGACCCGGAAAACGGCATTGGCCCTATTGCCATAGAGCCCTACGGCACAGTGACTACCTTAAGTAAGGCCTTTAGAGCACCCAAGCACGACTTTTATACCTTTTTTGATAAGTGGGCCCGTGGCGATACCTCTTTATCCGTCAATGAAAAACACTATGTGATGGCGGTTTTGGTGCGTGGCGGTGTTTTTGGTCAAAGCAAGTAATCGGTTTATGGACTATTTTATCGACATTACCGTCTTGCCAGACCCGGAATTTAAAGCCACTGTATTGATCAATGCACTTTATGCAAAGTGCCATCGT
Organism: Pseudomonadota bacterium; assembly: GCA_039815165.1. Lineage (GTDB taxonomy): Bacteria > Pseudomonadota > Gammaproteobacteria > Pseudomonadales > Cellvibrionaceae > CANLBN01. The sequence goes on along the minus strand of JBCBZU010000073.1, from coordinate 666 downwards.
GCACTGGGGCAATTGGGTAAAGGCGATGTAGGGGTCAGCTTTCCTGAGCACCATGAAAATCTGGGTAAGGTACTGCGCTTACACAGTACTCAAAACAGGCTGGAGCAGCTTATGCACAAAAACTGGATAAAAGGACTCAATGACTACACCACCACCACGGCAATTAGCCCCGTACCGACAATAATACACTACCGCACAGTCTCACGTGTGCAAACAAAAAGTGCCCATAGCAAACGCAAACGCCCGGTCAGTAAAGGATGGCTTAGCGAGGCACAAGCCAACGCCAAATTTCCCGATAGCGATAAGCATAAACTAACGCTACCCTACGCCCAGCTAACCAGCCTCTCCAATCAAAGCATTTACCGAGTCTATATTAAACACGGTGAACTACAGCAACACGCCACAAAAGGGCTATTTAACAGTTATGGCCTGTCCCAACAGGCAACGATTCCTTGGTTTTAACCTTTAATTTTAGCGCGCTTTAAAATCTCAGCCAAATCAAATAGTCACTGCCTTGTTTAGAATAATTGATATTCAAGCGGTTTTATATCAAGCGATTGTTGTGGCTATATTGTTACTCTCCATGTCTTATTCACCACTGTACCGGCCGTTTAGAAGAACTGGCAGATGGTTTTTATATTGAAGATAAAATTCACAATAGCGTTT
>JBCBZU010000392.1:0-2774 GCA_039815165.1 Pseudomonadota bacterium | reverse complement strand
CCCTCTGGGGTCTGCTGACGACGAAAAGTTCGCAGACGGTAATCCATTAAATCATCATAGGCATCCAGATTAAGGGTCCAATCGTCTAATCGTTGTCGAATATCGTGCAAATCCGATAAGGTCTGCACAGAATTTTGAAAACGATTTAATGAATAGAGGGAGAGCAAGTATCGAGAGGGCGATGTCACTAAAGAATTGCGCTGGGGTGCGAGCCAACTGTAGTCCCGCTCTTGATTGTTGAGATCGAGTAGTTCAACAATGGATTTTCCAAGAACATCGGCACCAGCCGCATCAATATAGTCAAGCTCCTTAATAAATTGCTGTTCGGCACGGGTATAGCCGTCAATGGCTTTGGCAATATCACCTAACTGTAGGTAAGCATAGGGAATCGCCAACAGCGCTTCTTGTACCGCATCACCAGCCATCGGTTTTTGACTTAATAATTGCCATGGGCCCAGAGCGGCTTTGTAATCACCTAAACGGGCTTTAGCCCAGCCGTATCCCAGTAAGGCGTCATTTGCCAGTGGTGCGAATTGACGAACATTACCAAATTCAGCAATGGCCGCTTTATAATTTTCTTCGTCAAAATAACCGTAGCCCGCTGCCGTAAAGGCTTTATCGTAAAGCGCTAACTGCTCTTGGTGAAAGGCAGGGTTAGTGGATAAGCGGCTGCGGGTCACTTTTGTAAAGAAGGCTTGCGCGTCTTTCATACGTTCTTGACGAGCATATATGGCGCCCAGATTAAACTGCAAATAAGGGCGCCAGTATTGAAACTGGCCTTTGGACTTAACCTCTTTATTGGCGGCCTTAAGGGCTTTATCCGCAGCTTCAAAATTTTGCTCGCGCATCAGCAGCTGTACTTCCATTGCCTTGATTTCGTCAATAAGATCTTTTGAAGGCTTTGAAATTTTTGAGATACTTTGTCTTACGCCATCGTACTCGCCACGCTGATAACGAATTTTAGAAAGATAAAACCATGCCGCATTGCGAACCGATAAGGGGCGATTCTCTTGCAAAAGTCGATCAAAAATAAGACCCGCATTGCGATCCATGCCATAAGCAAGATTGAGGCTACCTTCAATCAATTCAGGGTTGTCTTTATGCCCTTGTATGCCGCCTCGCTCTTTAGCGATCATCAGCTCAGTTAAAGAATCAAAGTGCTTACCTTGAAAATATTCATACAAAACCACGCCGTAGCGCAGGTCCGCAACGGTGGTGCGAGGTTTGTCGGCATAGCCAGGAAGGGTGAATGCAACTGTAGCAACAGCGACGCCTATCTGAACCAGGCCTGTCAGTAAGCCTTTGCGCTTAATTAGGGCAGCTCCCATTCTTTAATCTCAAACACAGGTTGCAATTTTTGTGTTGAATCTACAATTTTCAGCTCTAGCAAGGCAGGTTCGCTGGTTTTTTCAAAATCAAGCTTGGCAGCACGTTTATAATCCCGCCCAGCGGGCCCTTTGCCGGTAAAAAATGCGCTAATCTCATGTTCACCCGATTTAACATTGCCCACATAAATACGCTGGATGCCGCCGCGATACAGGGCGTCGATTTGCTTGTCGGTATATAAGTGACTGCCCACGACTTTATCGTCTATCTTTACTTTTACGGCATCCAACTGAAAAAATTCGCCAACATCCATGGAGACAAACACAGCCACCTGAGTATTGCCCGGAAACAATAATTCCTCTTCCAGTAACAGCAGGTCCCGATTGAGATTTAATGCGGCTTGTTTTAAATCTTCAACTTGCTGATTGAGAGAGGCGCCGTCGGTTTGTGCGGGAGACTCGCTGGGCTGAGCCTGTGCACCCATCAGGGGAAGCAAGCCCAGAACGGCCAGTAAGCTTATTGGCAAGCCAGGCAATTTGGATACCAGACTTTTTATGGCTTTATTGATAAGGTAGTTACACATTGACTTATCCCAGAGCAGCGATTTATGGGAATAGTGAACATTTACTAAGCGTTCACCACCGGGCATATCTAAAAAGTTTTTATCTTTTAGTAGGATAGCTCGCCTAAGCTTTTTTTCTGCTACTTGGCACACAATTTATCATTCTGATGGCGGGGACAAACCCTCGCTGTAATGAACTTTGCCTGCACTATCAATAATAATAGCATCAACCTCTGCAAGTTGATTGATAAGTGCCAGGCCTTTTTCCACCCCCATCACAAACACACTGGTCGATAGGGGATCGGTTTGCAGGCCAGTGCTGCCAATAATAGTGACACTGGCTATGCCCTTGGCCGAGGTACCTGAACGGGGGTTAATAATATGGTGGATTCGCTCACCAGTGGTCTTATCAATGAAAAAGCGTTCATAGTCGCCAGAGGTGGATACGGCCGCATTATCCAGAGGTAGGGTAATGGCAATAGCATCCGCCTGACGAGGATTTTCAATGCCTACCAGCCAGGGGCGACCCAGGCGGTCACCCAGTAATCGACTGTCGCCACCGGCACTGACAGAGCCATGCTGAATGCCAAAAGATTGCATAATGGCAATCGCTCTATCCGCTGCATAACCTTTGGCAATACCACCGAGATCAATCCTTACATCGGGGTGTTTGAAGCTGACTCGCTGCTGACGATCAATCGACACCCAGCGGTAATCAATCGCTTGTTGCTTTTGCTGACGCTGGGCTGGGGAAGGCTGCTGTTGCTCACGGTAGTTGTATAAATGACCTACACTGGCAAAGGTAATATCAAAAGCACCCTGGCTCATCTGACTGACTTCATAGGCCCTGTTGATCAACAACAACATTTCATCAGATACTTTCTGT
>JBCBZU010000485.1:0-1863 GCA_039815165.1 Pseudomonadota bacterium | reverse complement strand
TCCCCCATTTGGCCGGTCGTTTTCAGGCGCAAGCCATGCGGGTGCCCACGGTCAATGTGTCGGCGATGGATCTGTCGGTGGTGGTGACACAGCCGGCGACGATTGAAGCCGTCAACTCAGCATTAGATGACTACGCTCAGAGGATTCCCGCAGTGCTTGGGTATACCGATGAGCTGTTAGCGTCTTGTGATTTTAACCACGATGCCCATTCCGGCATTATCGATGCCAGTCAAACGCGGGTCGCCACAGATAAGCTGGTAAAAGTGCTTACCTGGTTTGATAACGAATGGGGCTTTGCCAATCGAATGCTGGATATGGTTAAGCGAATTCAAAGTTTGTAGATAAGAGTTTGTCGATAAGAGTTTGTAGGGACGACAGAGCTCGGATTAAACAGGCAGAAATAAATGAAAGTACAGTCAATGATGGACTTGGATTTGGCGGGTAAGCGGGTGTTAATTCGCCAAGACCTCAATGTGCCGCTACACAATGGCAAAGTGGCGTCCGATGCGCGTATTCGGGCTTCCCTGCCTACCATTGAACATGCGCGCAAGGCAGGCGCCAAAGTGATCTTAATGTCTCACTTGGGTCGCCCAACAGAAGGCGAGTTCGCCGATGCATTTTCCATGCGGCCCGTTGCCGATCACTTGGGTGACTTATTGGCTACAGCGGTTCCCGTGGTGAAAGACTGGCAACAAGGTGTAAACCTTAACCAAGGTGATGTCGTACTTTTAGAAAATGTTCGCTTTAATGTGGGGGAGAAGCAAGATGACGAAAGCCTTGCAAAAGCTTACGGGAGCTTGTGCGATATTTTTGTCATGGACGCCTTCGGGACCGCTCACCGCGCTCAAGCCTCTACCCACGGTGTCGCCAGGTTTGCCCCAGTGGCATGTGCCGGCCCGCTACTGGTGGCTGAATTAAATGCCTTGGAAAAAGCCCTGGCTAAGCCCGCTCGACCCATGGTAGCCATTGTGGGTGGCTCTAAAGTCTCGACCAAATTAACGGTGCTTGAGTCTCTGGCTGATATTGCAGATCAGATTATCGTGGGTGGCGGTATCGCCAATACCTTTTTGGCGGCCAGCGGCAAGCCCGTAGGTCAATCTCTGTTTGAAGACAATTTAATTGCTAAAGCCCAAGCGCTAATGGCAACTACCGATATCCCTGTTCCAAGCGATGTTGTGGTAGGCTCCGAGTTTTCTGCAAGCGCCACTGCCACCTTAAAAGCGGCGGAAGTGGTCAGCGATAGCGATATGATTTTCGATATTGGTCCCGACTCTTCGAAAGTGTTGGCTGATATTGTGAAAAACGCCAACACCATTTTGTGGAATGGCCCTGTCGGTGTGTTTGAATTTGATCAATTTGGTGAAGGTACCAAGGCGCTGGCCCAAGCCATCGCCGCAAGTGATGCTTTTTCCATCGCCGGTGGCGGTGATACACTGGCCGCCGTTGATAAATACGGCATTGCTGATAAAGTTTCCTATATTTCTACCGGTGGCGGTGCTTTCCTTGAATATGTAGAAGGTAAAACGCTTCCTGCTGTCGCTATTCTTGAAGCAAGAGCAAACCCTTAATTCATTGGGATCAGTGCGCTGACTCTGAACCCTATTCAATAAAAGACGACATTTGTTAAGAGGAATCATGATGACAGTTTTTTCATCCCAGCTGGAAAAAGTGGCTAACAAACCCGGCTTTATTGCTGCACTGGATCAAAGTGGCGGCAGCACGCCCAAGGCCCTGCGGCTTTATGGTGTGAATGAAGAGGCTTACTCAAATGATGAAGAGATGTTTGATTTAGTGCATGCGATGCGAACCCGTATTATCACCAGCGATGCCTTCGGCGGCGATCGAATTTTAGGGGCGATTTTG
>JBCBZU010000002.1:0-20698 GCA_039815165.1 Pseudomonadota bacterium | reverse complement strand
ATGTTCGTAAAAAGCATCATCCTCAGCGGCGAGAACCGCATCTAACAGCAATTGCGGAGTTTCGTCTATACTAACTGGGTCACGTCGTTTTTCACCAAACTCACCAATCAGCTTGTTGTCGATTGAATAAATGCGCAGCGGGGTCTGCAATTCAAGCTCTTTTAGCAGTGCTATTGAAGGCAGATTAGGGCTCAAGTATAAGAAAACGGCTGCCAAGGCGGCAATCAGCCCGATAACAATGGTAAAAAATGACCAGGATATAAAGACAATGAAACTTTTATTGATGTGAAATTTTTCCATATTAATTAATGGCTTAGCATACCGCAGTCAATGTATGAGCAATTATACGTCATTTTAGCGCTTTATATGTGAACTCTGTAGTTGCACGATTAACTTAAAGTGCTATAACATAAACGTTACCTAAGTTGCGGATATAGATAGAAAAAAACAACCGTATGAGTCTCTTCAAATCAAAAAACAAGTCTATTGTCGGCCTCGATATCAGTTCGACCAGCGTCAAGCTGCTTGAGCTATCTCAGTACGGCAGTGGCTATCGCGTCGAGAGCTATGGGGTTCAAGCTTTGCCCATGGGCTCTGTTGTTGAAAAAAACATCAGCGATGAAGAAGCGGTAGCCGATGCCATACGCCAGGTTATCGGTCGTTCAAAATGTAAATTGAAAGATGCGGCGGTCGCGGTCGCAGGCTCTGCGGTAATCACTAAGCTTATCGAAATGCCGGCGATGTTAGATGAAGACGCCTTGGAATCTCAGATCACAATTGAGGCCGACCAGTATATTCCCTTTCCTCTCGATGAGGTCTCTATTGATTTTGAGGTCCAGGGTGAGGCCAAAGATAACCCTGATCAGGTTGAAGTATTGCTTGCTGCTTGTCGGCGTGAAAACGTTGAGTTGCGTGCAGCGGTTTTAGAGGACGCGGGCCTACATCCCAGGGTGGTTGATATCGAGGCCTATACTATCGAGCGCGCCTTTCCTCTTATTGCTGAACAGTGGGAAAATCAGCAGGAACAGGTGGTTGCGATTGTGGATATTGGCGCAACGATGACGACTTTGAGTGTTTTATCGAATGGCAACACTATCTATACTCGCGAACAGTTATTCGGCGGCAAACATCTCACCGAAGAAATTCAACGTCGCTATGGCTTGTCTTTTTCAGAAGCGGGCTTGGCCAAGAAGCAAGGCGGTTTACCCGATGACTACGAAGAAGAGGTATTGGCACCCTTTAAGGATGCCGTCGTACAGCAAGTGACCCGCTCGCTACAATTCTTTTTTTCTTCCAGCCAATATAATGAAGTAGATCATATTGTGCTCGCCGGTGGAGTCGCTTCGGTCGAAGGTCTGAGCGATGTTATACAAGAGCGTTTGGGAACCACGACATCTGTCGCCAACCCTTTTGCCAATATGTCTGTCGCCTCCCGGGTGAATGCGATGAATCTATCAAATGACGCGCCTTCTCTGCTGATTGCGGCGGGCCTGGCTTTGAGGAGTTTTGTGTAATGGCAAATATTAACTTACTACCCTGGCGCGACGAGTACCGTCAAGAGAAAAAGCGAGAATTTTTCTCCATATTCATGTTGTTGTGCTTAACCGGGCTGGTGCTTGGGTATATTTGGGTTGGCTTCACTAAAGCATCCATCAGCAATCAGCAAGAGCGCAACCAAATCCTCGAGCGAGAAATTGCCGTACTGGATGAAAAAGTAAAAGAAATCCAACAGCTTAGAAAACGTAGGGAAGAGCTGGAAACACGCATCGGGATTATTCAAGATCTTCAGTTCAGGCGCCCTCTTGTTGTGCGATATTTTGACGAGATAGTGAGATCGGTTCCCGACGGCCTTTACTTTGATAACCTCAATCGACAAGCAAATACCTTTTCGGTTAACGGCATCACTGAGTCCAATAACAGAGTATCGACTTTGATGCGTAATCTTGATCGTTCCGACTGGTTTCAGGCACCCAACTTGAAAAATGTAATAGAAGATCAGTTTGAACTTAGCGTCGAAGCCATTTCTCCCAGTGAAGATGACAAGCAGCCGGGAGATAGCTAAGTGGCTTTACAAGATACCTTAGAACAGTTAAACAATCTCGATATCAATGACATTGATTTTTCACGAATCGGCGTGTGGCCCCTGGCTGGGCGCATTCTGGTTTGGTTGCTTGCAGTGCTTGCAATATTAGTTGGCACTTACTTTGTTTTTATTAAAGATCTGCAGGTTCAACTGGATAGAGAAGCAGTTAAAGAGGTATCGCTTAAGCAAAACTTTCAGCAGAAAGCGTTTCAGGCGGCAACTCTTGATCAATATATAGAACTGATGGCCAAAATGGAAAAGGACTTCGTATTTCTGATCTCGCAATTACCAGAAAAAACCCAAGTCCCCGGCTTACTGGATGACATAGACGAAAAAGGCAGAGAAAGCGGCTTAAGCATTGAAAGCATTAAACTACAGCCAGAAGTCATTAGTGATGTCTACGTGGAATTACCCATTGAAATTATCGTTAGGGGTTCATACCACGATTTTGGGACTTTTATCAGCAGCGTTGCCGGTATGTCACGTATTGTCACTTTACACGATTTCACTATAGAAAAAGACAGTGATACACCCTCTTTATTGGTGATGGTAGTTGAAGCCAAAACTTATCGCTATCGTTCTCCTGAAGAAGGAGGTGTTGCTCAATAATGAAAGCTTTAGTGGTATTACTCATATTGGGGCTGGCGGCTTGTAGTTCATCGGAGTCTCATCAAGACTTGAGAGAGTTTATCGATGAAAATATTAAGCGACCACCCGGGCAAATCAAAGAACCACCCAGAATTGAACCCTATGAGGCGTTTTCTTATGACGCCTATCGTCTTCGCAGTCCATTTGATCGCCCGGTAGTTATTGTTTCAGAACAACAAATCGTTGTTAGCAACAACAATGTAAAGCCTGACCTTACTCGACAAAAAGAGAGGCTCGAGCAGTATGACCTCTCGAGTTTATCAATGGTTGGAACCCTTACCTCCAATGGCCAGCTATGGGCCTTGATTAGCGATCCAGATGGTTCTATTGAACGCGTTCGAAGGGGCAATTTTCTCGGTAAAAATCACGGCAGGGTCATTGCATTATCCAATAATAAAATCGACATTATCGAAATTGTGGCAAGTGGCGAAGGTTGGTTAGAGCGTCCCAATGCACTTGAACTGAAATTAGTGGAACAAGAATAAATGAACTTGCAAGAAATAATAAAAGCACTACACCCTCAAAAGGTTGCAGCTATGAACAATCTCATTCGATTTATGCTCTTTGGTTTCGCATTACTGTCATCAAGTACCATTGCCGCAGCAACCCTCAATGACATTCAATTTTCTGAGTTGCCGGGTGGACGCATTGAAATTCGCGCAGAATTCTCTGAGCCGCCGGTTATCCCTAAAGGCTATTCCATTGAACAACCTGCCCGTGTTGTTCTCGACTTCGATGGCGTTGACAGCAATCTGCAAGAAAAGAAATTCCCTCTATCCTTTGGCAATGCAAAAAGTGCGGTGGTACTGACCAGTGCAGGCAGAACGCGCTTTATTATCAATTTGGTATCGTCGTCTTCCTACTCAACGTCTGTTGAGGGCAATACTTTAGTTGCGGTCATTGAAGGGACTTCTCAGGCGCAAACCTTTACCCGACAACAGGCCAATGAAGAGGCTCGACAAACATTTACAGATAAAGTCGACAGAGCAATTACCGAGGTGGATTTTCGCCGCACTGAAGAAGGTGCCGGCAACGTATTATTGACACTCTCAAACGATAAAGTTGCCATCGATATTCAAGAAACCGCCTCTGGCGTGATCGTCAATTTCGTCGATACTGGCCTGCCCGCTGAATTGCAGCGCAGATTGGACGTCGTAGATTTCGCAACACCTGTGAGAACCATTGAATCCATTGCCGACGGCAATAATGCTCAGGTGACAATTGATGTGCTCGGAGACTATGACTATTTGGCCTATCAGACCGACAGGCAATATGTTATCACTGTGAAACCCTTAACCCCTGAAGAGCTGGCGGCAAAACAAGAGCGCTTTAAATATGTCGGTGAAAAATTATCGCTGAATTTCCAGGATATTAAGGTTCGCGCAGTGCTGGAAATTATTGCGGATGTTACCGGCTTAAACTTAGTGGCTAGTGATACGGTCGAGGGCAACATTACCTTGCGTTTGGATAATGTACCCTGGGATCAGGCGCTGGATTTGGTGCTTAAATCCAAGGGCTTGGACAAGCGTCAGCAGGGCAACGTCTTGCTGGTGGCTCCCGCGGCTGAAATCGCCGAGCGTGAGCGGCAGGAAATTGAAACCCGCAATCAACTGCAAGAACTAGCGCCACTGAGAACAGAGTTTATTCGCATCCGCTACGCGAATGCCAAGGATATTTTTGATCTATTTACGGGCGACGAGGATAGTGCCGATGAAGACGACGGTACCGGCTCTCAAAGTACCAGAGGGATTTTATCTGAACGGGGAACGGCCATTGTTGATGAACGCACCAACTCCATTATTTTGACAGAAACAGAGGACAAAATTGCAGAGTTTAAATTGCTGATAGAACAGGTGGATGTGCCTATCCGACAAGTAATGATTGAATCGCGTATTGTGGTTGCCAATAGCGAATTCGCTCAGGAAATCGGTGTTCGCTGGGGAGGAATCTTTGCGGGACAGGATGATAATCGATTTTTTGAGGCAGGCGGCTCTTTAGACTCCTTTGCGGATAACGGTGATGATGATGGTCCTCCCCGGGGCTTTTTCAGTGGCCTCAACTCCACCACATTGAACGAAAACAACATAGTTGATTTGGCGGCGCCCTCCCAGGCAGGTTCGTTTGCCCTAAGCTTTCTCAACAGCAAGGTATTGCTTAATCTGGAATTAACGGCTTTCGAGAATGCGGGCTTGGCTGAAATCGTCTCCCAGCCAAAAGTCATTACCGGCGACAAGCAAAAAGCAACCATTGAATCTGGTCAAGAGATCCCTTATCAAGTCGTTACTGACGATGGCGTCAGTATTCAATTTAGAGAAGCGGTTTTGCGCTTGGACGTTACGCCCCAGATTACGCCAGATAACAGAATCATTATGGATCTGGTGATTAATCAGGATTCGGTGAGTCAGCAGGAAGTTATTTCAAACCAGTCTGCTGTGCCGATTATCGATACCACCGAACTGAATACCCAAGTGCTTGTGGGTGATGGCCAAACCATTGTTCTTGGCGGAATTTTCCAACAATCGACGATTAACAATGAAACCAAGGTTCCCCTGCTGGGTGATATTCCTTTTTTGGGCAAACTATTCCGTCAGGATCTCAAGAGCGATGAAAAGCAGGAGCTTCTGATCTTTATTACTCCTCGACTATTATCGGATGTCTTTATCGACTAATGCTGCCTCCCCAAAAGATTGTACTTGTCGGCCCTATGGGCGCTGGCAAGTCCACAATCGGTCGCTTACTCTCTAAACAATTAGAACTTCCTTTTATTGACAGTGACAGCGTGATAGAAGATCGCTGTGGTGCCAACATATCCTGGATATTTGATGTGGAAGGCGAAGAGGGTTTTCGTCAACGAGAAACACACATTCTTGAAGAATTACTCAAAGAAAAAAGCCTGGTACTGGCAACAGGTGGAGGGGTAGTGCTCAAGTCTGAAAATCGCCAGTTATTGAAGCAGGCGGATGTCGTCGTTTATCTGTTTGCGACTATTGAGCACCTTATTCAGCGAACCAAACAGGATAAACAACGTCCGCTATTGCAAGTTGCCAATGCAGAAGAAAGAATTCGCACTTTACTTGAGCAACGGGACCCGCTCTATCGTGAAGTGGCAACCCGGATCGTAACAACAGATACTCGAAGTCCCAGAATTGTCGCGAAAGAAATTGCCGAAAACCTTAAGGGCAGCTCTAAAAATTAGAATTTTTTGGTGAGACCAAGGAAGTACCGCACGGAGAACCGCAGTGTACTGGGGCGTACATAAGGATTCGAGTACGGAGCTTACGCCGAGATCGCGGAAAAAGATAATTTATAGAGATGCCCTTAATGCATTATCCTAAAAATCACAGTTAATCGCCTATTTCTACACTAAGATACCGATATGCCAGCAAAAATACATTGCCTCTCATTCACCTTTTGGCTGAATTCAAAAATGCTGTACAGATTTAGTCTGACTATAAGACCGCACCACATCCTCGCCACTCTTATCAAAGGCGCTAATATTAAAGACGCTAATATTAAAGGCGCTGAGCAAGAACGGATGCACTGTCGATCGCCAGGGCTTGTCTTGTGGCCGTTGCCCGCCGCCCGCATTCTGTGTTCAACTGCGGCTTTGTAGGTCAATGGCTCATCAAACCTTAACGGTTAAGCTAGGCGACAAGCGCAGTTATCCGATATTTATTGGCGGCAATTTACTCGCCCAGTCTGATCACTTCCTTCCCTATATTCAGGGTAAGCAAGTCTGCATTGTGTCCAATGATACGGTGGCAGAGCTATACCTCAAACCACTGGAAGCTCTTTTAAGCTCAGCGGGGCTGCAAGTAGATAGCGTTATTCTACCGGATGGAGAAGCCTACAAGACAGTTGATACCCTTATGCAGATTTACGATGTGCTGCTCGCCAAAAAACATAACCGCACCACTACGCTTTTAGCACTGGGCGGCGGCGTGGTAGGTGATATGGCGGGCTATGCGGCGGCCAGCTACCAGCGCGGTGTTAACTTTATTCAAGTACCCACGACCTTATTGTCCCAGGTGGATTCATCTGTGGGTGGTAAAACTGGGGTTAATCACCCAGCCGGGAAAAATATGATCGGTGCCTTTCATCAGCCCCAGGCAGTGATTATCGACATCAATGTGTTAAACACGCTACCGCCTAGAGAGCTTTCAGCAGGAATCGCGGAAGTGATAAAGTACGGCTTAATTGGTGACGCTGATTTTTATACTTGGTTAGAGAACAATATTGCCGGCTTGATGGCCTTGGAGCAAGCGCTTATAACGGAAGCCATTGCACGCTCTTGTCAAAATAAAGCCGATGTTGTTGCGGAAGATGAAAAAGAAAGTGGCATACGCGCTATTCTCAATTTGGGTCATACCTTCGGGCACGCCATTGAAACCGCACAAGGTTATGGAAATTGGCTCCACGGTGAGGCAGTGGCAGCAGGCATGGTGGTTGCCACACGCTTATCGGCCGGGCTAAGCTGGATTGGGAGTGAAGAGGTGGATCGCCTGTGTCGCCTATTAACAGTCGCCAAGTTGCCAACAAAGATTCCCGATACCATGTCGTCCCAACAGTTTTTGGAATTGATGTCAGTTGATAAAAAAGTGATTAATGGACAATTGCGCTTAGTATTGTTGAAAGCCATTGGCACAGCCGTGGTAACAGAGGAAGCATCTGCCCAGCACATTACAGATGCAATAAAAGCCTCTTATTAATTTATTCGCTTTGGCGATAGAATTGCCGACAAAAACTTGATTTGTCCTACTGAACGGAGTAGCCTCAAAACAGTCACAAGCGGAGTAATGGTGAATCATCATGCCTCATGACCTTGAACAAGCGGTTCTGGACCGAACTCACCCTCAATCATCATCTGCAGCAATGATCAATGCCACTGGGTCTACAAACTCATCTGCGACACCCGATTTTTTCTCGGGAGGAGAGCGCCGCGCTCAACTTGAGGAGGTGATACACCTTTGTCAGTTTGGCAATCAGGTGGTTGCTGTTCTCGGCGAGCAAGGTGTAGGAAAAACAGCATTTTTAAGCGAAGCCCGTAACCAGCTATTGGAAACCGCTTTCTGCTGTTTTATAAAAGGCTCAGCGACAATCTCTGCCGGCGACATTTTCACCCAAATCATTAACCAGCTTGAGCTACCCATTAGTCCTTCGCCCAATGTGGGCGAAATGATTGCCACCTTGCGACATGTTATGGCTGAGGGCAATTTAAACCGGGTTGCCCTTATTATTGATGATGCTCACCACCTTAACGATTCTATTTTATCTGCTTTGGTAAGCTTGCTGCAGGGCAATCAAGATAACCATCTGCATATTTTAGTTAGCGGTGACTTTGCCCTTGTTGAACGCTTTGACCAATTTGAAATGGTTGACGTGCTGGTTTATGACGTGAACTTAAAGCCATTTAATTTTGCTGAGACCATACAGTATCTCAATTTTAAATTGTCAGCCAGTGGTTATCAGGGTATTGATGATTTGCCCAAGGATAAAATACAGGCTTTATGGTCCGAAAGCGGCGGTTATCCCGGTGCGATTAATCAACAGGCGCAAACACTATTGTTTGAGGAAGATATGGGCGATATCGAAGAAGAAGTGGAGATGCCGGGCCTGCCTTTATTTCATATGTCCGCAGTGGTTGTCTTATTGGCAGCTTTCATTATGGCATTATTTTATATAGGGGATGACGACGCTGAAGTGGGTTTGGCTGCGCCAAATATTATTGTTGAGCAAACCCCGGCTATTGAGGCGGCTCAAGCCGTCAAATCCATTGAATCCACTGCGGATGTTGCCGCAAAGTCAGACTCAGCGGGGATTCAGGCCGAACAAGCGGCCACTGTCGAGCCCGCAATTTCAACGCCCACAGCAGAAGCCCCGATGCCTGTAAACAATACAGCAACTGCTTTGGCAGAATCGACCGTACCGGCTCCAGCAATTGCAAGTCAGGCGGTGGCCTCAAATGCGGAATTGCCGCTGGATAAGTCAGTTCAACCAGCCCCTGCCCTTGAACAAACGCCAGTTGAGGCCTTTAAAGAGCCGGTATCCACCAATTTAGACAGCAATGAAGAATTAAAGCAATCGTTGACACAGCAACTAGAAAAAGAAGCGCAAGCATTGGCTGTAAATAGTCGAGCGCAACAGCCCCAATCTACAAGGGATCAGTCTACAAGAGATCAAGCCTCTGCTTCTGAAGAACCCACTGCCCCTGAAAAAAGCCAGCCTGCCTATACGCTTGATGAGCAACAAGTGCTTGCCTGGCCAGACGCAAGCTATACCCTGCAAGTGATTGGCGCCAAGCAAGAAGCAGGCTTAAGAAAGTTTGTTGCAGGACAGCCCAACCGAGATTCCCTACGTCTAGTCGCGGTAAATCGAAACGGCCAGCCTTGGTATATTGTGGTGACGGGCAACTATGAAACCAGCCAACTGGCACGTAAATCCATACAAAATCTGCCCCAGGCCCAGGTCAATGGAGGTCCATGGCCACGTAAAATAACCAGCATTAAACAGGAGATCAAAGCATTTCGCAGCAATTAAGCACATTTTATAGATTTAAACAACTTAATCTATATCCATTTATTGAAAAACACGCTGCAAAGCGTTAACATCCTTCAATTAACAAGCCCCTTTGATCAGGGGCTTTTTTATCTGATCTTAAAATATATTTTTTAGCCATCGCAACCTGTGCAAGCGCCTTACAGCGCTCTCAGCATCAACAAGGATCTTCTTTTGAGGATCACATAAAACGCCAAGTTCGTCGGCGTTTACCAGAAAAAGTCACTTACTCGTAAACAATTTTCGTTTGTGAGGGCTTGATGCGCGCAGTGTGATTAGCCAAACAGCGTTAAGAAGAGAGACCAACATGAAAACAGGCCTCTATGACATAAAAGAATGTAAAGATAACTGCGGTTTTGGGCTTGTCGCCCACACCAAAGGTATAGTGAGCCATAGCTTATTGGAAAAAGCCATTGAATCACTGACCTGCATGACCCACCGTGGGGGTATTGCCGCAGACGGTAAAACCGGTGATGGTTGTGGTCTGCTAATGCAGAAGCCCGATGGCTTCTTTCGCAAAGTGCTTGCTGAAGAGTGTGGTGTAGAGCTTGCCCAGGACTATGGCGTGGGCTCTATCATGTTTGGTCAGTGTTTAGAAGAGGCGGCAAAAGCGCAGGCAATCTTCTGTGAGTCCATGAAAAAAGAGGGCCTGGAGGTGCTTGCCTGGCGGGATGTGCCAACCAATAGCGAGTGTTTGGGTCCTATTGCCCTTGAATCCCTGCCCCGGTTTAAACAGGTATTTATTAACAAACCTGAAGAGCTGAGCGAACCAGAGTTCGGCGCCAAGCTACTGATCGCTCGCCGTGACGCTAACAAACAGCTACCAAATGATGACCAATTCTATGTCGCCAGCTTAAGTCCCAGGATTGTCTCTTATAAAGGCTTAATGATGCCAGTGGATTTGCCCGCCTTCTTTCCCGATTTGGCAAACCCGGAATTAGAAACCGCGATTTGCGTTTTTCACCAGCGTTTTTCAACCAATACCATGCCCCGCTGGCCCCTGGCCCAACCCTTCCGCATGCTAGCCCACAATGGTGAAATTAACACTATTCAGGGCAACCGCAACTGGGCAAGCGCGCGTATGCCCAAATTTGTCTGTGATTTGCTGCCTAATCCTCAAATACTGGCGCCGATGGTGAATCGTTCGGGTTCTGATTCCTCCAGTTTGGATAACATGTTAGAACTGTTACAGGTAGGCGGTATGAATCTCCACCGCGCTATCCGCATGCTAGTGCCGCCCGCATGGCAAAATGTACCGCAAATGGATGACGACTTACGGGCCTTCTATGAATATAACTCCATGCACATCGAGCCTTGGGATGGTCCGGCTGGATTGGTTATCACCGATGGCCGCTATGCCGTCTGTACCCTCGACCGCAATGGATTACGCCCTTCCCGATGGGTAATCACCAATGACGATGTTATCACCGTAGCCTCTGAAATCGGGGTTTACGATTACAAGCCGGAAGACGTGGTTGCCAAAGGTCGTCTGGGACCGGGGCAAATACTGTCAGTGGACACTGAAACCGGCCAGCTATTTCACACCAATGATATTGATCAGCAATTAAAATCCTCTAAACCCTACCGTAAATGGCTAAATGAATACGCGCGCCTGACGGATGTTACAGAAGTGGCCATTGCTGATTTCGAAGAGGACCTTCTGGATACCTATATGAAGCAATATCAGGTATCTAACGAAGAGCGTATACAGGTATTGCGGCCCCTGGCAGAATCCGGCCAAGAAGCCGTTGGCTCCATGGGTGATGATACCCCCATGGCGGTACTGTCTCGAAAGCAACGCCCCCTTTACGATTACTTTCGTCAGCAATTTGCCCAAGTGACCAATCCGCCGATTGATCCACTACGCGAATCCATTGTTATGTCCCTAGAGACCTGCTTTGGCCGTGAAATGTCGGTCTATAGTGAGACCGCTGAGCACGCCAATCGTCAAATTGTACCTTCCCCAGTGCTGACGCCGGCGCACTTCCACACGCTGGTGGGCGATGATGCACGCTATCCCCAACGCCGCTTTAATCTGGTCTACAACCCCGAAACCACTTCACTGGAGCAGGCGATTGAACAGCTGGTAGAGAATACCGTCTCTGCGGTTAAGTCTGGCACCGTGTTACTGGTGTTAAGCGATAGAGATATTGTCAAAGATTTACTGCCCATCCACGCCTTGTTAGCGGTAGGTGCCGTTCACCACCGCCTGGTGAATGATGGTTTGCGCTGTGATGCAAATATTGTGGTCGAAACCGCGACCGCGCGCGACTCTCACCATATGGCGGCACTGATCGGTTTTGGTGCCACGGCGGTTTATCCTTATCTTGCCTTCAACGTATTGAATGATATGACCCATAGCGGCGAGATTTTGGTGGATATTATTCCGGCCTACCAAAAATATATCAATGGTATCAATAAGGGTCTGCTGAAGATTCTCTCTAAAATGGGTATCTCGACCATTGCGTCCTACCGCGGTGCGCAATTATTTGAAATTATCGGCTTGGATGAAGCTGTAGTAAAAGGCTGTTTCCCCGGCACCCCCAGTCGCATTCAGGGCGCCACTTTCGCGGATCTGGAAGCCGACCAGCTTGCGCTATCAAAAGCCGCGTGGAAAAAACGCAAAACCATCTCTCCTGGAGGTCTTCTAAAATACGTTCATGGAGAGGAATATCACGCCTTTAACCCCGATGTTGTCCAAGGCATGCACAAAGCGGTAAGAACCGGCAACTTTGATGACTGGCTGGCTGTGGCAGAATTGGTTAACAATCGCCCTATTGCTACCTTGCGGGATCTGCTGCAATTAAATGAAGATGTGGTGCCGATTGCTCTGGAAGAGGTAGAGCCCATCGAGGCCATTGTCAGGCGCTTCGACTCTGCGGGCATGTCTCTTGGAGCGCTATCCCCTGAGGCTCACGAGGCATTAGCCGAAGCCATGAACCGCTTGGGCGGTCGCTCTAATAGCGGCGAGGGCGGTGAAGACCCCGCCCGTTACGGCACTCTGCGCACATCGAAAATCAAACAAGTGGCATCCGGTCGCTTTGGGGTCACGCCCCATTATCTGGTCAATGCGGAAGTCCTGCAAATTAAGGTGGCTCAAGGCGCCAAGCCTGGTGAAGGTGGTCAGTTACCGGGCGGTAAAGTCAATGAGCTGATTGCCCGCCTGCGTTATTCTGTCCCGGGTGTTACCTTAATTTCGCCGCCACCTCATCACGACATTTATTCCATTGAGGATTTAGCTCAACTTATTTACGACTTAAAACAGGTGAATCCCGCCGCACTTGTTTCGGTTAAATTAGTGTCGCGCCCCGGTGTCGGCACCATTGCCGCGGGCGTGGCAAAAGCCTACGCCGATTTAATTACTATTTCCGGTTATGACGGTGGCACCGCTGCAAGTCCTCTGACCTCTATTCGCTATGCGGGTTCTCCCTGGGAATTAGGCTTAAGTGAAACCCACCAAACGCTGCGTGCTAACGATTTGCGCGACAAAGTGCGGGTGCAAACCGACGGCGGTTTAAAAACGGGCCTGGATGTGGTTAAAGCGGCGATTCTGGGTGCAGAAAGTTTTGGTTTCGGCACCGGGCCAATGGTGGTTCTGGGCTGTAAATACCTGCGCATTTGCCACCTTAACAATTGCGCAACCGGCGTCGCCACGCAGCGAGATGATTTACGCAAACAGCACTACCTCGGCACCGTTGAAATGGCCATGAACTTTTTCCGCTTTGTGGCACAAGAGACCCGCTTGTGGATGGCAAAGCTGGGGGTGCGCTCTTTTGCAGAATTAATTGGTCGGGTGGATTTATTAAAGCGCATCGACGGCGAGACCGAAAAACAGGCGCGCCTGGATCTTTCACCGATTACCTACACCGATGCATTGTTACAAAGCAAGCCGCAATTTTGTCAGGTAAAACAAAACACCCCTTTTGATCTCGGCGAAAAAGCCGAACAAATGGTAGAGGATATCTTACCTGCAATTGACGCTAAGCTGGGGGGCGAATATCGCTATGTGCTCACCAACTGTGACCGTTCCATCGGCGCTCGACTGTCGGGTGAAATCGCCAAACGGCACGGCAACCAAGGCATGGCCAACCATCCGATCACTCTTAGGCTAAGCGGTATTGCCGGGCAAAGCTTCGGTGTTTGGAATGCCGGCGGCCTCTATCTCTATCTTGAAGGTGATGCCAACGACTACGTCGGCAAAGGCATGGCCGGTGGTAAAATTGTTATTCGCCCGCCGGCTGCCTCTAGTTTTGCCAGTCAGGAAACCAGCATTATCGGCAATACTTGTCTGTACGGTGCAACCGGCGGACAACTGTTCGCAGCGGGCCGTGCGGGTGAGCGCTGTGGTGTGCGCAACTCGGGCGCCCATGTGGTGGTTGAAGGTGCTGGCGATCACTGCTGTGAATATATGACCGGCGGCATGGTGACCATTCTCGGTGAAACGGGCGTAAACTTTGGTGCCGGAATGACCGGTGGCTTTGCCTACGTGCTCGATCAAAGTTACACCTTCGAGCAAAAATTTAACCCTGAACATATCGACGTGCATCGCATTAGTGATAATCAGGGCCATATGAATAACTTGCGTACGGTGATTGAAGAGTTTGTTGAAGAGACGGACAGTCGCTGGGGTCAGCACTTGCTCAATAATTTTGACTCCTTCATTAAACAGTTTTGGCTGGTAAAACCCAAAGCGGCCTCCGTAGAGCAACTATTAGACAGCGCAAAACCTGTGCAAGCAGTGGCGTAAATATCGCGTAATACCCGTTTAGGTTTTTTTATGACAAAACGCTTAGATAATGTTTTTCAATTTTTGGATGTGGATCGACAGGATCCCAACAAAAAAGACATGCAAACTCGCACCGGCCAGTTTGTTGAAATCTACGATACCTTCTCCAAAGATGAAGTAGGCGATCAAGCCCACCGCTGTTTAGACTGCGGCAATCCCTATTGTGAATGGAAGTGCCCCGTTCATAACCTTATTCCCAACTGGTTAAAGCTGATTTCCGAGGGCAATATTTTTGAAGCGGCTGAACTTAGCCACCAAACCAATTCCCTGCCCGAGGTGTGTGGCCGCGTGTGCCCACAAGACCGCCTCTGTGAAGGTGCCTGTACTTTAAGTGATGGCTTTGGCGCGGTGACCATTGGTAATGCTGAAAAATATATTACCGATACCGCCTTTGCCATGGGTTGGAAGCCGGATATGTCAAAGGCGATGTGGACAGATAAAAAGGTCGCCATTATCGGCGCAGGCCCTGCCGGTATTGGCTGCGCTGATGTGCTGGTGCGCAACGGGGTTAAACCCGTTGTGTTTGACAAATACCCAGAGATTGGCGGCTTGCTCACCTTTGGTATTCCCGAATTTAAATTAGAAAAATCTGTTATGGCTCGCCGCCGGGATATCTTTACTGAAATGGGGGTGGAGTTTCGACTCAACACTGAAATTGGTAAGGATATCACCCTGGAATCCTTACTTGGCGATTACCACGCAGTGTTTATGGGCATGGGAACTTACACCTATATGAAAGGTGGCTTTGCGGGGGAAGATTTACCGGGTACTTACGATGCGCTGGATTTCTTAATCGCCAATGTAAATCGTAACCTGGGTTTTGAAAAAGACCCGGCAGACTTTATCAGCGTTGAAGGTAAAAAAGTCGTTGTGCTTGGTGGTGGCGATACCGCGATGGACTGTAACCGCACCGCCATTCGCCAAGGGGCTGCATCGGTCTCCTGTGCCTACCGCCGCGATGAAGAAAATATGCCAGGCTCCAAGCGTGAAGTGGTTAACGCCAAAGAGGAAGGCGTGCAATTTCTATTTAACCGCCAGCCGGTGGAAATTATTGGTGACGGCAAAGTGACAGGCGTAAAAGTGGTGACCACAGAGCTGGGGGAGCCTGACGAAAACGGCCGCCGTCGTCCACAAATCATTCCAGGCAGTGAAGAAGTGCTGCCAGCCGATGTGGTATTAATCGCTTTTGGCTTTAAACCCAACCCACAAAGTTGGTTCGCTGATAGCAAGGTGGATATCAATAGCTGGGGTGGAGTGATCGCACCGGAACATCAGGAATATAAATTCCAAACCTCAAACCCGAAAGTATTCGCCGGCGGCGATATGGTACGCGGTTCTGATCTTGTGGTCACCGCTATTTGGGAAGGACGCCAAGCGGCAGAGGGTATATTGGATTATCTTGATGTATAACTTATGTTTTCTGCACAAGTGCAAAGTCATTGAAAGTCATTCAAAAACAACAGATGAATAAAACTTACCGTAACCGTCTGTATTGCAGAGATAGTAACAATTGATCGAGTCATTTCCTGACTTTAGCGAGGGAAAAAATTATAGGTATAGTTAACGGTGGTTTGGGCAACATTGGCAGGGCCAAAGTTAATTAAGCGAATGCGGGCTAAGAGTCTGCTTTCCAGACTATCGTCATCCAGTTCACTACTCACAATAGTCACCGACGCCAGTCGACCACTGGGCTCAATCACCAGCTTGACGACAAAGCTGCCTTCCAAGCTTGGGTTCTGACGCAGTGCCCGCTGATAGGTAATATCGACTGCGGATTTATTGCGATCCAATACGCGGCGAATGGATTCTTCACTTCGGGAGACGATTTGTTGACCGTCTGCCCCGGTTGCTCTTGCCCGTGCTTCATCGGCTGCACGTTTTCTATCGGCTAAATCACTACTGACGGTGCTTGTCTCTCGACCCGAAAGCGCTCGGCCGCCGGTATCGGTGCTGAGTCTTGCGGTATTAATACCGCCACTGGCGGTCTTAGACTGACTGGTAATCACGGAGCGATCAGTTTGTTTAGCTTGAGAGGCACCGCGAGCCAAGTTGTTATTCGCTTGGGTATCAACAGTTAAATCGCGCATGGCCGCCAGGTCGTCCCGAAACTGCAATAGACCACTACTGGCGGCCTTTTCTTTGGCCTGATCAAGCTTTTGTTGCTGGCTCAGCTCTGGTTTCTTTGGCTCTGGCTTTGGGGGCTCTGGCTTTGGTTCGGGCTTAGGCTCTGGTTTGGGTTCGGGCTTAGGCTCTGGTTTCGGTTCGGGTTCAGGTTTTGGTTCGGGTTTCGGCTCTGGTTTTGGCGGCGGCGGTTTGGGCAGCTCCTTTTTTTCCAATATCACACGCGCCAAGACCGGCGGTAAGGTTTCTTTTTGTTCTCGAGTTTTTTCATTAACCGGATAAAAAAAAGTAATGATTAACAGGATTAAGAAGGCGAGCAAAAATTTGATCAGTATCCGCTTAAAACGCCGATCTTCACCGTCAGTGCTGTACCAGGGCAGCAGCAGGTTAGGGCCATTTAAGGGATACTTCAACTGCCTGCTCCCGACACCGGTCTGCCATTGCTTTCGGCACCTGCAACTTGCGATACCGCCAGTGAAATATCACGAAAATCAGTGGTCGCGCAGGTTGTCATAATTTTCTTTAGTAGCTCATAAGGCACGGACTTGTCGCCCATAATCGTGACCGCCCGGCCTTTTTGTTTTTCCTGCTCGTTTAAAGGTCGCCGACTTGCTTGATAATTGAGTTCTTGCTCAAGCACTGCAATGGTGGCGCTTGGGTTTGCCAACACATCGCTGACTTTGGCAATGGTGCGGGCACCGACCAAGATATCTTCGTTACTGACTTTAATCAGTAAGGTAGTATCCGGTTTTTGTGAGGCAATGGACTCAGGCAGTTTGATATCTTTTTCTGCGGTAAGAATCTCAACATCAGATGAGTTAATCAGCAGAAAGAACACCAGAATGGTAAAAATATCCATCAATGAGACTAGATTCAGCTTGGTAACCGTGCCCATGCGCCGATGGTGTTTTGCCATGCGCTTAGCGCGTAGAGATTTTTTCATTACCCATCCGCCCCCGGCTGAAGAGGCGCATCCCCGAGGGAAACTGTTGGAAACAATTCGGCATCAACCACATCGGTGACCAATAGAGCTTTATAAGAGCGAACCGTATCGATAGTGGTAATCAGTGTTTGATAGGGTGTCGTTGATTGGGATAAGACCAGGATGTCACGCTTGTCTTTTCCCTGTTCGCGCAGCTTGCGCTTGACTTCTTGAAGGGTTAAGGACAATAAATCAAAATTATGCTCGCCTTGTTTTTTGGGGATGCGCTTGACTTCAAAACCCGAGGGATAATTAACGCGGATAGAGTCCTGGTAAAGTACGACCTCAAGCTGTTCAACAATATCGGGGCTTTGCAGGCTAGCGTCTGCCAAATCAGGTAGATTAAGATCGACCACGGTAATGCGGGAAAATACCATCATCACTAATAACACCGGAACCAAAATAATCATCAGGTTCAAGAACGAGGTGATTTCCAGCTCCGCATCAGAGCGCTTATGGTGTCGCTTGGAACGCATAATTTTCTTACTCTACTGACTCATAATGACGTCAATGCCCTAATCAGTATCACGGGTCTTGGTGGCGGCAATACCGCGCGACATTAGATTTAAGCATTTGACCGAAGCCATCTCTAAACCATCGATAATGTCTGTGGTTTTATTTTGCAAAATAGCGTGAAGAAACAGTAGAGGAATAGCCGTCATCAAACCAAAGGCGGTGGTATTCATGGCAATCGAAATACTGCTGGATAGCTGACTGGCTTTTTCTGAGGGGTCAGCATTGGCAACGGATTCAAAAGCAGCAATCAAGCCAATAATTGTCCCCAACAGCCCCAATAATGTCGCTATATTGGCCAGGGTAGCCAGGTAAGGTGTGCGTCGCTCCAAACGGGGCATGGCTTCAAGCACACCCTCTTCCATGGCTAATTCAATGTCATCTTTGCGAGGCGACTGCGTCATCCGGGCGACGCCGGCTGCAATCACGCGAGCCACGGGGGCACTTGAGCTTTGTCCGTAGTTGACTATTTCTTTAAAGGAGCGCTTTTTCAATAGCGGTAATATGCGGTTAAAGGCAATTTTATTGGTGGTTTTAGCATAGGACAAAAACAAAAACCGCTCTAGCGCGATGGCCAAACCGATAAATAATACAATGGCAATGGGTACCATGAAGGGTCCGCCATTTTTGAAGAATTCCATAATGGTGTTGAGGGTAGCCATAGACTATTATCTCCGCATATTACTGGCTCCGAAGCGCCGGTAGATTCTTTTAAAAACTCGTCATTTATAAATTCTAGCTCAAACTATTGAAATTTGAGCTCGTTGGTAATCAAAACTGTGATTTTGATAGCATCATTCTTGTGTTAGCCGTCTATTGACTCATCGAGACGTTTATAGCTCGGGGCTTCGCACCAATTCGGGATCATTGTGATAGCGTATACGCCGCTGCTGTTCTAAACGCTCTACAGGTGAAAAAGCTCTTTCAAATACATTCGCCGAATGTGGTACCAAGGGGTTGACTTGTCCGGGACCTGGAGGCGTTGCCCAGGGAATAATATAGAGTACTTTTGGCAGCTCTCGGTTGCCTTCGATGGTTGTGCCCAAATTGATTTCGCCCAAGGGCTGCTCTTGGGCCTGGAGATAGGAAGGAATAAGTAAGGCAATGCTGGTACTAAAGAGTATAGCAATAGGCCTCTTGCTTGAGTTAATTATCGCTTTAATCATTTATTCACTCTCCGATTCAAACTTTTAATCCAGCCATTGAGCTGTTTATCTTTACTGTCGATGGCCTGTGCCTGCTGGTATTGTGCCAGGGCATCCGCTAGTCGATTCATATACAACTCGTACAAGATACCTAAGTTTTGATAGAGTTTTTTATCGCCAGTCCAAATGCCCAGCGCTTCTTTATACAAGGCTTCTGAGCGCAAAAACTGACCTTGCTCGCGATAAATAATCGCCAGGTAATTATAGGCGTCTGACTTATATAAATACTCTGTATCAATCGCTGCCTGTAATTCTTGAATGGCTTTTTCGGTTTCTCCTGATTGCCAATAGATCCAACCCAGGCTGGCTTTTAAGCTGTGCAGGCGTGGATAGGCAGCCTGCATCTGTTGCAGCATGGTCTGTGCATTTTGCCACTCTTTGGCATCGATAAGCGCCAGTACGGTCTGGTACTCATCAATGGCGGCTTGGGGAATGGTCGGCGGCCTTACTTTGGGATTTACCGCTGTGAGTGCAGGCTCTGAATTCTGGGATGGCGATACGCTACAGGCGGCAATAAGCACTGCAAAGGTAAGCAGCAAATACTTGCAACAAGTGTTAATACAAAGCACGAATAAGCCCCCTCTGCTCCGGCTTATTGTATTGACCAGGGACGAGCTTAGCTAGTGATGAATAACTTTTTTTGACCCAATCGTCATAGAGATCTTTAGTGACCAGAGCAATATTTTGTTGATGAAGACCAATGGCTTTTTCTTCAAAAGGATAGGCTTGCTCTTCGAGTAAAATGTCATACTGTTCTTGTGCCAGTGCATCCAAACCAGACGGACGTTGAGATTGCATCAAGTCGTTACTGAGGCGTACATAGACTTCTGCCAAGTAAAAATTCGCCTCGGTCACAAAGTCAGCGACACCGTAGTTAATCACTTTTTGATAGGCATTGACGGTTTTTTTTAAGGCAGACTGTTTACGCTGCAAACTGTTCCGCAATGGCAGGGTAAGTCGAACACGGGCAAAACGCTGGTATTGTTTTCGCGCCTGGTAGGCAAGGGCTGCGGCAGCCAGATAAAGTGAGCGATCAGTAGCGGAGGCACCTGCACTATCGTGGGCGACTATTAATTGATTGAGCCAATATTCATACTGGCCGCTATTGCTTTGCCGCTTATACACGTTAGCAAGTTTATTGATGGTCTCTACGCGGTCGTCCAGAGGGGCGGGGTAACGCTGAATATAAGACTGATAATTATCAACAGCCAAAGATAGTTGCCCAGACTTTTCATATAGCTCACCGCCCAATAAGAGGGACTGTCGGCGCAATACCGGGTCATCGCTGACATTGGCCATGGTGCTGAGCTCATTACCCGCCAAGGCCCACTGTTCTGTTGCCTGATAGATAACAACTAATTTTGCATATAGGGTTTTTGTCAGCGGATGCTGAGGATAACGTTGGCGAAAATCCAGTAGCACTTGCTCAGCTTGAGACCATCGTTTTAGTTCAATTAACTGATTGCCGGCATCATATTGTGCGGTGCGCGCAATCTCAGAATTAGGAGACACTTGTTGCACTCTCAGTAGTTGGGCAACGGCTGTTGGTTTTTGATCCTGAGCGATGAGTGTTTCTGCGTATTTATAAATACTTGCTGCCTGACGATCAACAATTGACTGGCGTTTAGGGTCATTAGCGGCGCTTAAACTGAGTGCGGTACCATAGGCTTGGTCAGCACCTGTATAATTTTTTAAATCAAACTCGCTTTGGCCTTGCAACCTACACGCAGATGCTTGATCGGATCACGCATCTGGTCCGCTCCAGCGATGGCATGGCGATCATCGCGGATGCTGACACCGGCTAT
>JBCBZU010000329.1:0-3240 GCA_039815165.1 Pseudomonadota bacterium | reverse complement strand
CATTGATTTTTTTAGTAGCAGAGTTATTAACATAGCGGCATACCTTAATGGATAAACGCGTGCCGGCCTCTGTATTACCTAGAAAACACACTCGTTGATTTTTTATCACCCGGCTAAAAAATGATCTCGCGTCGCGCCCCACCTTTAACCACACTTTGGCCAAGGTGGTATCAACGATGGAAAAATAACTGGCAAAGTAAAGTACGCCGACACCATTTAAATCCCGCGCCATATCAACATCGTAATGAATGATCCATTGATCGGTTTTTTCATAGGTCTCTTCCAGAGGAAACGCACCTTGCCTTCTGGCAAGATCATAAGCCAATCTCGGTGAGTGCTCCTGACTCACTTCAGGTAGTAGCTGATATTGAAAACCTTCCGGCGAAGCCGTATAAAGTGCAGTATTGCCCGCCGCCCCGCGTTGAATCCAGCGGTTAAAATTCTGTACGTACAAGCAGGCAGGCAAGCGTTCGTGCAAAACTTCCTGGGTACTTAGGGTGGGCGGCAATTGTCTGTCCACCGCACTGATTCGATGAAGTGTTAGTACAGACTCTGAACCAGAGCCAAAACAGCTTGATACAATCTGTAAGCGATCACCAAAAGATGGCATATGTAAATGAAATGCTTCGGTCCCCAATAATTGATAATAATAAAATGATAAATAAGTTGGATTGCCCTCTGAATCTTTTGCGGTAAAGGCATTGACATGACACAAACGGCTAACACTGTCCCATGTCCAATCGCCAATTTGCGCAATCAGTAAAGCATTGTGACCGCACATGGTTGGCTTGATGGTGACTTCTCTTACCAAGGTATGGTCATTGACTCGAATAACCTGATCATCAATTTGACGATCCACATCATTGTTTTGAATTTGCTTTTGAAGCGTTTTATGTTGTGCATCTATAGTGGCATTCATGGTTTTTGGTTTTCCTGAATAAACTGTTTAATGGCAGCATTAACGCGTTCAGATGCCGTTAAGCTCGGGAAGTGACCTGCATCGTCAAGTTCAATATAGTGAGAGCCGGGAATGGTCTCTTGTACCTGGCGACCAATAGCAATATTGATTACCGTATCCTGCTCTCCATGAATGACCAGGCTGGGGACATGAATCTCTGCGGCAATCTCCAAGAGATTGGGTTTCGATGAAAACACATCGAGAAAACGCAGGCCAATTTTGGGATCAATACTTTCACAACGTTGCAACAGTGCCTGGAGTTCCTCACGGGGTGCACTGAGTTGCGCTTGCACGGCGGCCAATGCATCGAAGTCTTCGCCAGCCACAACGGACAAACGATTGACTTCGCCCTTCCTGTTACCCACTTTGTAGGAGCTACCCAAGAGGATCAGACTGGCGATATCGTCCGTGTATTTGTGAGCAGTGGAAATCGCCGTCAGACCACCAAAGCTGGCACCGACAACAGTGAATTTTTGCTGTTCACCAATGCCTCTGACACCGGCACGGACTAAGCGAGATAATCCCTTAAACGTCAGGTCACTGGCGGCATCAGTGGCTCCGACACCGGGCGCATGAATACCAATAACATGGAAGTCTGAGGCGAGATCTCGCATTTGTGGGGCAAAGAAGCCAAGGCCCACATTAAAAGGGTGCAGGAATACCAATGGATGACCTTCGCCGATATCAAAGACTTCAATATGTCCATCGTCATGGGGAACCAAACTGCGCCTTATCTGCGGTTGCCAGGATTTGAGTTCCGCCCAGTTAGCATCTTGTGGCAATACTTTGATGCCTTCATTAATGGCGGCGATAACATCCTCGGGGAGATCTTCACTGGGTTGGTAGAAAGCAGCGGATGTCTTGGTGGCTTCAACCTTTAACAAATTCAAGGGCGGAATTTTCTGAGCAAGCCCCTGACTAAAACTGTCTTTCAAGGTGGCTAAATCAGTATCGGTAAGCCCTGCAGGGACAGCCAGGCGAACACAGTGCTGAGTGTATTGAAAACCCGAACTCAAATGAGGCGCAGCTCTCAGTTCGGCCACTTCGTAGAGCCATGCGAGGGTTGAGGCCAAGGGGTGCTGATAATCTTTACACAAGGCCTGGGCATCGATAAGAATGGCGTGACTGCCATGACTGTGAACCGGTACTCCCAATGTTTTAAGATGGGCAGCAAGTTCCTGAGTGTGGGCAACCCGCGCCGCCACTGCGGTTTCCAACCAGTGTTTGTCCGCGAGTGCAGTTGCCAATTGTCTTCGCTCTGCTAGCCCTACTTCCTGGCCCCGATCCCGTATCCTTCCTTTCAAGCCTGCGATAATGCCAGGATCAGAGGTGGCAATAAGGCCGCCAAAGGTTACGCCAAAGTCTTTTGGCATGGAGAGGGTAATCGCCGTGGCGCAGGAAAACAGCTCATTCATTACTTGCCAGACACCCTGACCGGTTTCACTAGCGATCATCTGTGCATTATCAAATCCCCTAGTCGCATCAAATACCAGCGGTACGCCAGCAGCGTCGACTCTAGCGTGTAGCTGTCGAATATGTTCCAGGGATATAGGTTTACCGCCATAGGCATTGGGACTGAGTTCGATGCAGCACATAGCCAAATCATTACCGCAGGTTTGGATCAATTCATCCAAGTGAGCCAAATCGATCTCCACCTGATTTTTATTTAAACTATTTAAACGCAGCACATGGGGCTTGAAGCCCAAATCCAAACTGTTAAACGTCCAGGAAGGAAAAAGATTGTTTTGAATAATGCTGCGTTTTGGACCTATAGCTCTGAGCAAGGTGGCTTCGGCTGCCTTGCCTGATGGCGCTGCCTGTACATAACTAAATGGTAAAGTATCTTGTTCATTCAAATCGTAAACGATGGCCTCTCCGGTATCCGCTAAGTCACGGAGGTGCTCTTCAATCCACGGGTCTTCTCGCTCTGCCCAGGAGTCCGTTATCATATCAGTAGCACCCGCGGCACGGGGCAAGGCAAGTGCGTCCCAGCCGACACTGGCAAGCTGTTCTCTGCGTTGCTGGCGTAAAGGATCATCTACTGTTGGGAAGGCGCCAACCGCCGCTTTCGACTGGCGGTGTTTTTCAAGATCCAAACTCCCATGGTCAACACTGGGCTCGATAGCGTCTACAGAACTTTCATTGTCAGCCACCGTTGGGTTGCAAATTAATAAAAGTACGGCCGAAACATCTGCTGCAGAGGTATCTGTGGGATGGCATAAGTACACAGGTAAGTTCTCTGTGCGGTACTTATTCTTAAACTGAAAATTACCTTGTCCGCT
>JBCBZU010000318.1:0-3359 GCA_039815165.1 Pseudomonadota bacterium | reverse complement strand
TTATCTATATCAATGCCGATTCGGGCCTGCACACTACGGATGTAAACTTTGGCAGTGATGGCAGCATCAACGCGCGCTTGTTTTGGTCCAAAAACAGCGACAAATTTTTTATCAATCACAACGGCAACAATGCCATTGTGCTAGACAACAATAAGATCGGCATGGGCACCAGCAATCCCCAGGTGCGTTTACATGTGGCCACTGGCAATGACGTTAGCCTTAACGATAATAGCGGCTATCTTGTTTTAGGAAGCGTTAACACGACCAATCTTGCTTTGGATAATAACGAAATACAAGCGCGCAACGATGGCAGTACTTCCCGTTTAACCCTACAACATCAGGGGGGTGACTTTGCGGTTCATGCACTTGGTGACAGCCGCTTTGTGGTTAAGGACAGCGGCCGTGTCGGCATCGGTACAGAGACCCCCGCTGAGCACTTGGAAATAAGTGACAGCAATGGTGCGCCGCGGATTCAATTTCGGCAACACAGTCAAAGCAGTTCCATTGGGCATGCCGGGATAAATAATAACGATATTTCCATTACCGGCGGCCATGTGGGCATCGGCACCAACAGCCCCAACTGTCGATTGGATGTCAGTCATAGCGTCAATGAAAATGCAGGCGCCATAGAAAACCATGTTGCCTGCGTACAGAATACCAGTACCGGCGCTAATGCCGATGTACTTGCCCTCAGAGTGGCACGGGCCACACCGGGCGACAGCAATAATTTTGTGACTTTCTTCGGCGGCAATAATGCCCTTGGTCGTATTGAAGGTAATGGTGTTGGGGGCGTGCAATATTTAAGTACCGGGGCAGATTTTGCCGAGTCACTGCCCCTGCTGGACCCACTGAGTACTGACTTACAGGCCGGTGATGTGGTGGGTGTTTATCAAGGCAGGCTCAGCCTGCAGACGGCCAACGCAGATCAGGTCTTAGTGGTTTCAAACAGTGCCGTCGTGGTCGGCAATGCGGCATTAATGGATTGCGCACAAAAGCGGGCAACAGTGGCTTTTGTCGGCCAGGTAAACGTTAAGGTGGTCGGCCCCGTGGCCAGCGGTGACTTATTAATACCCTCCGGTTTAAACGACGGAACCGCGTGTAGCCTGCAACAAGCCCTAAACAAAAATAAAACTGCCCCTATAGAACAAATCCTCGGCCAGGCCTGGGAAGATAAACAGCAGGCCGGTGTCGCCTTGGTGAATTGTGCCGTTAGCCTGTTATCAAGTGCTTTAAATCAGGTTAATAGCGCTTTGAAATCTCAGTACGAACAGAGATTAAATTTCCTTGAACAAAAAATTGACCTGCTGCTTCAAAGACTTGAGCAGGAATAGATATTATGGCTGAATCCTGCTTAAGCATTCACACATTATCGCTGCATACCCAGCTAATACACGCGGGCAATCAGCCTACTGCTCATCCGCAATCCGTTAAACGTCGCCTGCAAAAACTGGCAGAAACCCGCCTGATAAAAAATTTGCAAGAGCAGTTATCTCCCTTGGATGGCGATAATAATACAGTGGTTATTATTCACAAGCTCGCGGTCGATTTTGATATTGATTTACTGTTAAGCGAAGCAGAAATGAGTCGGCTATGGTCAGCAAAAATAAAAACAGCCATTGTGCGCACCCTATCCAGTCAACAATCTCAGCAAGTCATTACCTTTCCAGATCAGGCAGTTTATTTACAGCACTTTATTATTGACCTATTGGCAGGATGTGCCTGGCAGCGCTGGTATTACAATCGCTTTAAAGGCCTAAAGGTACTGCCCTTATCCAGTGTATTAAGAACCTTGTTGGTCGATGAAGTAGAAACGGCAATTAAGGCATTGCAAACCATGGATATTGACGCTTTACATAAGATCACCACCAGCCTAAGCCCGCAGGATATAACCATTGTTCAAACACACTGGCTGAGCATGGCAGAAAATTTACCCACCGCGCCCATCGATACAGAAACAATTGCTGCCGAGATGTCCGCGACGGCCGTTAAGCGCCAGTTAGCGAATCTGGACCCTAAGCAGAGTGTCTTTTTCCGCACATTAGTGGCGCTAAACCAAGCTGCAACAAGTGATATAAAGGCCATTATTAAAGTCGCTCAATGGGTGGATTTACTGGATACAGTATTAAAGCACCCCAAGTGGAACAGCCAAAGACTTATTCAATGCCTGCACGCCAACAATATTAGCCTGTGTCGTGCATATATCGCTGCGGATAAAATGGCGATTCTATTGTCCATCGTCGCACTGCCAGCACAGGCCATCACTCAACTGGTTTCTGCAATACAAAAGGCCGATCACTGTCATAAAAAACGGACCATAAACCCCAGTAACGACTTGCGTTTTAGCCAGTATGGCAATGCCTTATTACTCTTGCCCACTATTGAAAACCTTGGTTTAGAAAAACTAAGCCATCATTGCTCCAAGGGTGACGAGTATCCCTTGGCTGCCGCTCTTAAACTGCTTATTCTATCCCTTTGCCAGGGAGCCAATAAATTTGAAATGGCCTTTTATGATCCATTGTTACAGGATCTCTGTGGATTTGCCCACAAGCACAACAATAGCCTGGCACAAGTATTCTCTATTTTGGAAAACATCCCAACACTCGAATTGGATAGACTCTTCAATCCAATTAAACAACAGTATGCCCTGGCGCAAAAAACCCAAACGGATAAAATATTTTTATTATTAGCCGATGAGCAACTGCAAGCAGTAGCGGCCCCCTGCCATAAAATAAGCGCGCTGCTATCAGATTTGGCCTATATCATCTTGCGTCTCTTTGCTCGCCGTTTGCCGGGTTTTTCACAGTCGTCCTTACCCTATCTATGGACTCGCTTTTTATCCATGTCCGTCAATATGCGCTTTGAACAAGAGTTTATTATTGCCCAGCTATCTAAAGTACCGATGAGCGTGTTGCTGAATATGACCGGGATTAATCGTGGGCAATTACTACTGCCGGCCTTTGACCAAAGACCCATCCGCTACAGTGAGAGTGCTTAGTGAAAACTTTAGTTAGGCCCGCGCTGTTAACGGCTTTTCACTACTTGGATTTAACCATTCACCGCGAGATAGCGCGCCTGCGGCTGCGCTATCAGCTCTCGCTGGATGAATTTAAAGGCCTATATGTATCAGATCAACAGGTAAACGCATTGCTCAGCCAATCCCAAGGGGGTGAGCAGTGGTCCGATATCGGTATGGATGAGCTTGAGCAGCAGTTGCTCAAGGCTAAAAGCGCCGCTAAAGAGGCGCTGGCTACCGATCACCTGTGGCAGCATTTTTGTCAGGTATTTACGCTTAACGGCATCGATCAAGCCTGGATATTAATTGCCCTTGCGCCGGAAATGGCAATTTTTGTACTGCAGGC
>JBCBZU010000269.1:0-3860 GCA_039815165.1 Pseudomonadota bacterium | reverse complement strand
CCTCAGCCGACGAGCTTATCGAACGGGCAAAAATCGCCCATATCATTGTCACCAACAAGGTCGTATTCAATCAGGCTGTACTGTCCCAATTACCTGAATTACAGCATATTGCCTGCATTGCCACCGGTTACAACAATGTGGATATCGATTACTGTCGCGACCATAACATTAGCGTTTCAAATATTCGCGGCTATGCCACCGACTCTGTACCCGAACATACCCTTGCGCTTATCCTGGCGCTGCGGCGGCATGTATTGGCATATCAATACGCTGTGCAGGCAGGTGAATGGCAGCGATCGTCTTTTTTTCATCGTTATTTACAGCCGACGCTGGATTTAAAAGAGAGCCAAATAGGCCTTATCGGCGGTGGGGAACTGGGTCAGGCAATGGCCAATCTTGCGCGCGCTTTGGGCATGAAAGTGCGTTTCGCTGACCGCAAAGGCAAAGCGCCATCGGGTCGACCGGGTTATGACAGCTTCGATAAAATAATATCGCAAAGCGATATTATTTCCCTGCATTGTCCGTTAACGCCCGACACTGAAAATCTCATTACTTTAACAGAAATGCAGCAAATGAAGTCAACCGCCTTACTGATCAATACCTCACGTGGCGGTTTGGTGAATGAAGCAGATTTAGCCGCAGGCATTGAACAACATCTGATTGCCGGTGCCGGACTGGATGTCACCACCGTTGAGCCCATTAAAGAGAATAATCCTTTACTGACATTAATGGATAGACCGAATTTTATTTTAACTCCCCACGTGGCATGGACCAGTGATAAGGCGATGCAAACGCAAGCGGATCAATTGATTGATATTATCGAAGGCGTGGTGCAGGGCAACTATCAAAATCGAGTGGTGTGAATCGATGGGTAATTATGCGCTATTGTTTCTGAGTTGACCAGTCAAAGCCTTGTCCACTATGAAGTCAATAAAAGGTATCGCAAGGAATATTTTTTTACCATCTATTTTCCTCGGCCGTTCTACTTTCACATAAGCTATCGAACGAACCCAGATTTAATGGAGGGATTTAAAAAACAATATAGGTCAAAAAATATTCCCTCCGATACCTTTTTAACGACCCCTTTTCAACGACCACAATGACTCTCTAATTCAGTGGGAGCTTGGCTTGACTTCACTTTGGCAGCTTTGCCAGCCGTCTTGATAAAAGCCTCGGTGGCAGGGAACTCTGCTCCAACACCAGGCCAGTAATATTGGCCCTTAGTTTCACATAAAAAGATAATTACTGGGTCTTGGTTTAATACTACTTCTTCACCGGGTTCAACGAACATTCGGTAGTTAATCACCTTTTGCTCTTTACCCGATATGAGGCTGATAACTTCAGCACTTAACTCATACTCATCGCCATAATTTTCGTTTGAGAATAATTTCGTTACTTTTTGATGGGATACCACTGCGGTAAAAGAAGTACTCAAAACAGATTCGGTTAGAAATTCTTGTCGCACATTAGCTTGATTCGCACACGCTTGGTTTATCATAGCAGCCAAAAAAAGAACTGGAATTTTCGTTAATACTTTGGTTTTAGTGCTGTTTTTTATAAAATGACTAGCCATTGCTTAACTCGCTATTCGACTTTGTTACTTTTTACCTTACTTTTAGCGGAATGCCCATGTCTTCTGTACTATACTTCTGAGTCGGCTTTTTCTGCCGGAGCTGTATAAACGGGTAGACGACCAGAATTTTTATCAAAGGTTTTAGGCACAACAAAAGTTTCCCATACATTTCGTGGGTATTTAGCAATGCTGACTTTATCTCCCTGATTTCCTCCTAAAATAAACAGCTCTTTACCCGAAGCGCTTTTACCTACAACAAACCCAACATGCCCACCACCTTTACGGCTCTTAATCGCAATCGCGCCAAAAAGCGGGTCTTTAATGGTTTTACCGAAATCTTTCCAAGACTTTGCACGAAATGCATTCTTCACTGGCGTATGGCCATTCTTTTT
The DNA here is from genome assembly GCA_039815165.1 of Pseudomonadota bacterium. GTDB lineage: Bacteria > Pseudomonadota > Gammaproteobacteria > Pseudomonadales > Cellvibrionaceae > CANLBN01. The sequence goes on along the minus strand of JBCBZU010000269.1, from coordinate 1,895 downwards.
CATGACCCAAGCGACAAAAGATCCACACCATGCGTTTTTACCACCTGAATCATCCGTTCCCCAAAATTTTGAAGCCGTAAAGTAATTGAGGATTCTCGGGTTTGCTTTGGCACCAGCGACTTCGCTTTCCCCTAACTCCTCATAGGCTGTTTTCATCCACGGTGTAAATGCAAACAGTATAGTTTGCGAGTTATTTATGAGGCTTCGGAATCCAGATGGAATAAATAAAGACATAGCGTGGTCCTTTTGACGAATTTTTAGTTAATTTACTATAAGAGTAATGCTCAGCCTAATGCCGTAGTTAGCGGCATGCGAAAAAATATGTAGCAGGCTCAGCCGAAGGCGGCTACACCACCTTGTGTACGCCCGGCATGGGCATTAACTAATGAAGTGAAAGTCCTCTGTAGGAAAGTCACCATCGAAAACTATGCTGTTATTAGACAACAACCACTAGTGAATGGCAAGGGCTGATCCCAAAGAGAGGCCTGCATGAAGCCGCGAGCAAATCTGCGAGCTGATGGACAAAAACATTATATGACGTCATCTTTGTGCCTGCCGCTCTAATTGCGTGATGTGAGGGAAGCCGTGAAATTTTAGTATAAGAGTAGATTAAGCCAAATAGAAATCAACAGTAATTTCAAAACCACAGGCATGTGCGTATTTCTTCAACGTTTTCCAGCTTGGGTTAGCATTGCCAGCTTCTAAGCGACTAATATTACTTTTTTGTGTGCCCATGCGTTGAGCCAGCTCTTCTTGGGTTAAGCCAGCTGCTGTACGCATTTTTAATAGCTTATCAATAACCTCAAACTCTTCGGCAAGAGTATCATACTCCTTGCGTACTTCAGGATTTTGAAGCGCACGCGATTTTAATTTTTGCAGATTACTCATAATTTTTTACCTCTGTCATGCGTTGCTTTGCGAGCTCCATTTCTTTTTTGGGCGTTTTCTGGGAGTTCTTCACGAATACATGAAGAACATAAATATGCTGCCCTTCCATATAGCAAAAAAGCCCTCTACCAATACCCTCTTTAGCTTTAGCACGTATTTCAAATAGACCATTGCCCATCGACGCTGTATGCGGAGCACCTAGGTTAGCCCCGTGCTCTTCTATCATTTCTAGTAACCGCAGCATACGTGCCTGTATTTTAGGCGGCATATTGACAATAGCATCTTCTACGCCATTGTAAAAATCAAGTTTCCAGACCACATTTGTCTCTTTTTGAAAGTTATCATATATGATAACATGAGGTATATCAAGCGCCCCATTGGTAAGCTTTCTGAGATGAACATTGTTACTCATTTCACACTAGTTACTGATCAAAAAGGCTTGATTCTCCAGTGCGTGACTTGATGTCTACTTATCTTGATTTACTTCGACGAATATTTCAAAAAAACTTATTCAGCGCTTAGCTGTATATCAGAGTAATAGCTTACTGCTTTACTCCGAGAATTATCAGCGTCGGTCATAATCGCAATGGCGTCGACTTTATCAAAGTCTTTACCAAATAGCCGTTTTAAATCTTCTTTTAGATTGCGCTTTTCCGTGCGCCACTGACCTGCCCCGCTATTTTCTACCGATAACATCATGGCTTTGTTGCCCGTAAAAGGGTTGGGCCATGCGGTGTCTTCTTTGTGCTGCTGCGACCACACATAACTAATGGCCTTGGTGCCGAGTATTGTCCAGCCGTCTCTCACAACAATATAGACGCGTGCGGCAAAGTCGTCGCCGGCTTTGGTCTTTTCATCATCAATACTGGGGAAGGTATCGACTTTCCATGACCAGCTTAGCCAGGGGGTCTGGTTAAGATCGATATCTTTCTCATAAAACAAACCGGATGCTGCCCCCTGACTGTTGGCCAATAAACTTGCCACTTGATCGGACTTATCGACAATGG
>JBCBZU010000031.1:0-10467 GCA_039815165.1 Pseudomonadota bacterium | reverse complement strand
GATTAAAGTGATGATTAAAGGCGCTATCACATCGACGCCTTTACTCATCACTTTAATCCCCGCATATTAACCAAAGAGGAAACATCTATGGCACTCAGTGCACAAGAAAAAAACGCAATTATTAAAGACAATCAACAAGCGGATGGCGATACTGGTTCGCCCGAAGTGCAAGTCGCGCTATTAACGGCAAACATCAATAAGCTACAGGAACACTTCGCTGACCACAAACAGGATCACCACTCCCGTCGTGGACTGATCCGCATGGTAAATCAACGTCGTAAATTGTTGGACTATCTCAAAGGTAAGGATATAGCGCGCTACGCCAGCTTGATTAAAAAACTTGGCCTGCGTCGTTAATCCAGTCGTTACCCAAAATGCCCGCTGCTGCGGGCAGTTTTTGTTTTATAACCAGGATTTGTTGCCAACAAATCCTAATATTTTGGTCAGAGTAAATGCTTTTCGGTGATTGTATCGTGAACAGTCTCCTACAAAGCCCACGCTCTGACTTCAAAATTCTCGTATCGAAAGAGACTTTTATATGGAACATACAGAACATACAGAACATACAGAACATACGGAAATGATTTTGCTTTCAGGCAAAGCAAAAATGCATGCGCAGAGGGAATTTACAGACTACAAACGACTGATTTTTCAGCATTGTATGAAAATAAGTATGGCAGTAAGTATGGCAGTAAATATGAAAGTAAGACGGCTTGCTTGCAAAAGTCTCCGATAAAGAATGCAACCCAAAAAGAAGGATAAAAAGTGAATCCAATTACAAAACAATTTCAATTCGGTGGCGATCTCGTCACTCTGGAAACCGGTCGCATTGCTCGCCAGGCAACAGGTGCAGTCATCGTAACCATGGGTAAAACCCAACTACTGTGCACCGTTGTTGCAGCGAAAGAAGCCAAAACCGGGCAAGATTTTTTTCCGCTATCGGTGCACTACCAGGAAAAAGCCTACGCGGCGGGTAAAATCCCCGGCGGTTTCTTTAAACGTGAAGGTCGTCCCAGTGAAAAAGAAACCCTAACCTCACGCCTTATTGATCGCCCCATTCGGCCACTGTTTCCGAACGGTTTTTTAAATGAAGTCCAGGTGGTTTGCACGGTTATTTCTGCAGAAAAAGATGTAGACCCCGATATCGCTGCAATGATCGGCACCTCTGCCGCATTGGCTATTTCGGGTGTACCGTTTAACGGTCCTGTCGGCGCTGCGCGGGTGGGTTATACCCAAGAGCAGGGCTATATTCTTAACCCGCGTTACAGTGCACTGGAGACATCCGAACTCGACATGGTGGTCGCCGGTACTAAAGACGCCGTATTAATGGTTGAGTCTGAGGCCAACGAACTTCCGGAAGACATCATGTTAGGCGCGGTACTCTACGCTCATCAGGAAATGCAAGCCGTGGTACAAGCGGTTAGCGATCTGGCCGGCGCTGCCGGCAAGCCATCGTGGGATTGGACAGTACCTGAAGAAGACACAACACTTAAGTCAGTAGTGACAGAACAATACGCTACGGCCATCGGCGAAGCTTATCAAACCACAGATAAAATGGAGCGCTACGACAAGCTAAGTGAGCTGCGCAGTGCCGCAGTAGAAGCCCTTGTCGATGAAGCAACCAACGCAACTGAAGAGGCCGTTAAAGCGGCTTTCGGCAAGTTAGAGAAGCAGATTGTCCGCCGCAATGTAGTTGACGGCAAGCCCCGTATCGATGGTCGCGACAACACCACCGTGCGCTCAATCGATGTCGAAATAGGCGTATTAGAAAAAGCCCATGGCTCTGCACTATTTACTCGAGGTGAAACCCAGGCACTAGTGGTCACTACCTTGGGTAACGCCCGCGATGCACAAATCATCGATGCACTTGAAGGCGAGCGTAAAGACAACTTTATGCTGCATTACAACTTTCCTCCCTACTCGGTGGGTGAGTGTGGACGAATGGGCGCCACTGGTCGACGCGAAATTGGTCACGGCCGTTTGGCCCGTCGCGGTATTGCGGCAGTACTGCCAAACGAAGCAAGCTTTCCCTACACCATTCGCGTTGTCAGTGAAATTACCGAATCAAACGGCTCCAGCTCAATGGCTTCTGTGTGTGGGTCAAGCTTGTCAATGATGGATGCAGGGGTACCGCTGGCGGCCCCGGTCGCGGGTATTGCCATGGGGCTTGTAAAAGAAGACGATGGCTTTGCGGTATTAACCGACATCTTAGGTGATGAAGACCACCTCGGCGATATGGACTTCAAAGTAGCGGGCACCGCGCGCGGAATCAACGCCTTGCAAATGGATATTAAAATCGAAGGCATTACCGAAGAGATTATGGAAATCGCCCTAGAGCAAGCCCTACACGCGCGCTTACATATTCTTGCCGAGATGAATAAAGTGATCGACAAATCTCGTGCAGAAGTCTCTAACAACGCCCCACGTTTTGAAAGCATCAAAGTTGATCCAGACAAAATCCGTGACATTATTGGTAAAGGTGGGGCAACGATTCGTTCAATTACTGAAGAAACTGGGGCGTCTGTTGATATCGATGACGACGGCACTGTCAAAGTTTACGCTGACGATGGCGATGCACTACAGGCTGCCCTTGATAAGATCGGTGAAATTACCGCAGAAGCAGAAATCGGTGAAATCTACGAAGGTAAAGTGGTTCGCATTGTTGACTTCGGTGCATTCGTTAACTTCTTACCTGGAAAAGACGGCCTGGTACACATATCGCAAATTGCAGAAGAGCGCATTAACTCAGTGGCAGATTATCTTGAAGAAGGTCAAATGGTCAAAGTAAAATGCATGGATGTGGATCAGCGAGGCCGCATTAAGCTTTCAATTAAAGAAGCCATGCCCAAGGCTGATGCCAGTGATGAGGTGGCCGCAGACATTGCCGAAACAGAGCCAGAGGCAGACTCCGTTGCCGAGACCCCGCCGGTTGCGGCTGAAAAGCCCAGCAGTAATGCCTAAGTCCTAAAATTTCTACTATCAAAAAGCCGGGCCATGTCCGGCTTTTTTAATTTCAATGGGGTCAGAGTCTTTGATTTGGTTGGAATAGCATTAACAAAGACTCTGAAGCCACTGGTTTGTATTTTCATTGTTTTACGCGAACAATAAGACTCGTTCCGAGAGTAATCTAGCTGAGTGTCCTGGGATAATTATTACCATGTCTTATTCCGAAGACTTTATTCAAAAACGGCGTTTTATTGTTAATTTGGGCAAAGCCTTGCATAAATACGGTGCGCCAGCTTATCGCTTGGAAGCCCACTTGCGAGAAGTGTCTGATACCCTTGGTTTGCGTTCCAGTTTTATGGCAACACCAACCTTTCTGACTTTTGTACTCTATGAGAATGAAGATCATCAAGAATACAATCACATATCCCGTGTAGAGCCTGGAGAGATTGATCTTGGCTCTCTAGCCCGCATCGATCTATTAGTGGACGAAGTAATATCCAAACAGCAAACGGTTTTAGAAGCAACAGAACGTTTGGAAAGTATCATTAGTAATGTTGGCGGGTACAATAAACTACTCATGTTCTTTGCCTTTGGCGGTGCCAGTGGTGCTTTTTGTGTGCTTATGCATACCAATTGGGCAACAGTGATGTGGTCGGCTTTTATGGGGCTGGTGGTTTGCTTGTGCACATTTCTTGCTGAAAAATCCACGCGCCTAAAGAATGTGTTAGAACCATTGGCTGCGCTTATTGCAGCATTTTTTTTATCCTTGTTGGCGCTATACGATCCCAGTATCGACGTGCCCCTGGCCATACTGGCTAGCATTATTATTTATATCCCCGGTCTTGCCTTAACTATCGGCCTATCAGAAATTGCAGCAAGAAATCTGGTGTCAGGCTCCGCGCGAGTTGTCGATGGGGTGATGTCGCTATTTAAATTGTACTTTGGTGCGCTGCTAGGTCTGGCGCTTGCGCAACTGCTTTGGCCTGCCAGCGCATTTTCCACTACAAGCATTGTGCCTTTGTGGACAGTTTGGATTGCCGTTATTGTTTTAGCGTTAAGCCTTATTATTATTTTTAGAATTCGTGTTAACGATATCACTTGGGCAATACTCTCAGCCTATATTGCATTTGGTGTTACTTATTGGAGTGGGCTGTTTTTAGGGTCAACACTAGGAGCTTTTTGTGGCGCTTTGGCTCTGGGTTTATACAGTAATCTTTTTTCCCGATTGCAAAATTTACCGTCCAGCCTTGTAATGTTACCGGGTTTATTTTTACTGGTCCCAGGAAGCAAGGTCTATATTGGGTTAAATCAGGCGGTATCCGGCAAGGTAATCTTAGCGACTACAGATGTGGGTGCCCAAGTTTTTTTGATATTTATGTCCTTAGTCGGTGGACTAATTTTTGCTGACGCCATATTGCCAACTAAGAAGCGCTTGTAAGTCTATAAATTGGCTGAATTTCAACGGGGTCAAATTTCAATGGGGTCAGAGTCTTTGATTTTTAAGATTTAACTTAATAAAGCCAGATTGTCTGGCTTTATTAAGATAATAATATCAAAGACCCCATTGATTACTACTGCGGATGATTGCCTGCGTTATGCTTTGTTGTTCTCTGCATCGCTTTATTTCTTCGAATAAATTTTTTGCTTGGTCATAGTGGCGAGTCAAATAATGAAGCCACTGTTTAAGTCGATTACCCATATATTGACTGGGATATTGACAGGCTGTGGCGGAAAAAAATGTGAGTAGGATAGTGCTGAGCTGTTGCCAATCGAGTGTTTTACCCTGCGCACCTGCTTGATGGGATTTTATTTGCATGGCCAGTCCGGGTTGCGAGAGCAAGCCTCTTCCCAGCATAAAGTCATTGCAGCCTGTTATTGATTGGCAGCGCTTAAAGTCATCCAGTGTCCATATATCGCCATTGGCAATAACGGGGATGGACAGCTGCTCACGTATGTTGGCGATATACTCCCAATAAGCAGGAGGGCGATATCCATCTGCTTTGGAGCGAGCGTGCACCGTGAGTTCATTCGCACCACCGTTAGCTGCGGCCATTGCGTTGTCCAAATAAGAGCTGCGATCATTGAAGCCAAGCCGTATTTTTGCTGTTACCGGCGTTGGTTGTGGAACTGCCTGCCTTACCGCATAAACAATGTCATGGACTCTATTGGGTTCTTGCAGCAGGCAGGCTCCGCCGTCGTTTTTATTAACGGTTTTTGCGGGACAACCAAAGTTAAGGTCGATAGCGGCTGCACCAAGTTCAGCCAGTCTCTGGGCGTTGGCCGCAATGGGCTCCGGTTTGCCTCCCAAGAGCTGTACTCTAACGGGTATATCGCCATAGGTTCTGCTATTATTATGCAGCTCTGGACAACGCCGGAAGAACACCTTGTCTGGGTATTGATGGTCGGTGACCCTTATAAACTCGGTGACACATGCGTCTATTCCGCCAATCCTGCAAATAGTATCGCGCATAATGGCGTCGACAACGCCCTCCATTGGGGCTAGGAATAGTCTCATAAGTGTTTATGTTGGGGGCAGGCGGGAACTGTGCCAGCTAGTGCTGAGGGCTGTCACCGATATGCTCATCACCGATGTCCTGGGACGCCATAAATGCATAGTAGTCTTCATCCAGAGTACGACCTTGACGTCGTTCGGCTTTTTTGCGGCGTTTGCGGTGGTAAATATCCACATCCAGACCTTCACAGGGGTCTAAATCTTCTCTGCGGTCGTTGCCTCTGCGGCGATTGATAAAAATTTTATTAATCATAAGTACAGCTTACTCAATAAATACGGTAATGCAATGGGTAATCTATTAGACTTAAGTGTAGATTAAAGCACAGCACTTTGTCGATTTTGGCGCTAAAATTAACTGAATTGTTCAGTACTATCAGTAGAATAACGGAAACATAACAATTTAAAAAGTAGGTGTATTGTGGATATTAAAAAACAAATTGAAACCAAGCTCTTGAGTGCATTTAAACCCGCCTATTTGGAGCTTATCGACGAGAGCCATCAACACAATGTACCCGAGGGAGCCCAAAGTCACTTTAAAGCCGTTATAGTGAGCACATACTTTGCCAATATGCACCGCGCCATGCGTCACAAGAAGGTCTATAGAGCCCTATTGGAAGAACTGGATGGGCCCGTTCATGCGCTCTCTATCTTTACTTACACACCCAGTGAATGGTTGGATCGAGGCTATCAGTTGCCCGAATCTCCTGCTTGTATGGGTGGCAGCCAGTTTGATTCAGACAATTCAATCACGGCTGGTTAGACCGCTAAGCCTCTGTCAACGAGTCATTGCCCAGCGCTTCCACCTCTGTAAACGCCATGGGCTTCGCTTGCTTTTTCCGGTAAGATGCCCCTCTTTCAACGAAAAACTCTAAGTGACTGCTTATTTCTAAGGGTAAGCTATTGATATGCCAGCAAAAATACCTTGCTTCTTCTTCACCTATGGGGTGAGTTCGAGTACCTTACACCGATTTGGTCTGGGTTTAAGTCCGCATATGGCCCTGACTCGCTTGCGAGTAAAAAAGGTGGCGACTGTTGCCCACAGCGCTTTGGCAAGGGGCGTGAGCAGGCGCGGGCGCTTTGCCGGCGCGATGTTTAGTTTACGCTGACGGCGTTTTTTTATGCGTTCTATTGTTGTTGTTGCCCTCTACCGCTTTACCCGTCTCGATGACTATAAAGAGCTGCGTCAGCCTTTGCTGAGCTTTTGCCAGTCTCAGGGTATCAAGGGTACCTTGTTGTTAGCGGCAGAAGGTATTAACGGTACAGTGGCTGGCAGCCGTCAGAGTATTGATAACTTACTTGCCCACTTAAAGCAAGATCAGCGCCTGGCGGCATTGGATCATAAAGAGTCCTTCTATGATGAGCCGCCGTTTTATCGCATGAAGGTCAAACTGAAAAAAGAAATTGTCACCATGGGTGTCGAGGGTATTGATCCCAATCAAGTCGTGGGCACTTATGTTGATCCCAAAGACTGGAATGACCTTATTGATGACCCCGAAGTGACCGTAGTCGATACCCGCAATTATTATGAAGTGGCTATCGGTACGTTCAAAAACGCCTTAGATCCTGAAACAACAAACTTTCGTGAATTTCCCCAATACCTGGCAGAAAATCTTGACCCGGCAAAGCATAAAAAAGTCGCCATGTTTTGCACTGGAGGCATTCGCTGTGAAAAGTCTACCGCCTACTTGAAAGCAAAGGGCTTCGAAGAGGTCTATCACTTACGTGGCGGTATTTTGAAATATTTGGAACAAGTGCCTGAAGCAGAAAGCCGTTGGCAAGGTGAGTGCTTTGTATTTGATAATCGTGTCGCCGTCGATCATCACTTAGAAAAAGGTTCCTATGATCAATGCCATGGCTGTCGTCATCCGATTACCGAACACGACAAGCAATCTGAGCAATATTTACCGGGTGTTGCCTGTCCCCGGTGTTATCACAGTCTCAGCCAAGAGCAAGTGGCGCGTTTTAAGGAGCGCCAAAAGCAGATTGAATTGGCAAGGCAACGCCATGAGCCCCATCTCGGCTTAAGTCCTGATCAGCTAAGACAATCACGCAGCCTTAAAAAAGAAAAACAACAGGCTAAAAAAGCGGGTGGCAACAGCGCGTAGCAACCCCGCTCTGAGCACCATCAAACTGACTTTGCTAGTCCAAGGGCAAAGGCTTACCCAAACCTTGTTGTTGATAAAACTCTGCAACAAAGGCCTCCAGGCTGTGTTCTGCAATAGCGGCACGCAAATCAGACATAAGTTGCTGATAATAGCGCAGATTATGAAGTGTATTTAATTGTGCCCCCAGCATTTCGCCACACTTATCTAAATGGTGTAAATAACTGCGGGAGAAGTTCTGGGTATAACAATCACAGCGCTCGTCTAGAGGGCGGGTATCGTAGCGGTGTTTGGCGTTGCGAATTTTGACTACCCCTTTATGAGTAAATAAATGACCGTTGCGTGCATTGCGTGTTGGCATTACGCAGTCAAACATATCAATGCCACGGCGAACGGCTTCAACAATATCCTGGGGTTTACCGACCCCCATTAAGTATCGAGGTTTATCCTCAGGCAGTCGGTATGCACTATGATCCAATATTCGAATCCTATCTTCTTTGGGCTCACCTACAGAGAGTCCGCCAATGGCATAGCCGTCAAAGCCCATGTCCACAAGTGCTGACATAGACTCATCCCGCAAAGATTCATACATGCCGCCCTGTACAATACCAAACAGGGCAGCAGAGTGGTTGTGGGCCTGTTTACTGCGCTGTGCCCAGCGTAACGACAATTCCATCGAGCGCTTCGCGTGTTCTTCCGTTGCTGGATAGGGCGTACACTCATCAAAAATCATCACGATATCGGCGCCCAGCTTACGCTGTATTGCCATCGACTCCTCTGGTCCCATAAAGACTTTGCTGCCGTCAAACGGGGACTGAAAAGTGACGCCTTGTTCGGTAATCTTGCGTAACTTGCCTAAACTAAATACCTGGAAACCACCGGAGTCTGTCAGTATAGGTTTATCCCACTGCATAAAATCGTGAAGGTCGCCATGTTTTTCAATGACCTCAGTGCCCGGACGTAACATTAAGTGAAAGGTGTTGCCCAAAATAATTTCAGCACCAATATCCACGATCTCTTTTGGGGCCATACTTTTTACCGTGCCGTATGTGCCTACAGGCATAAACGCCGGTGTTTCAATGCTGCCCCGAGGAAAGGTGATGCGCCCACGGCGGGCTTTAGCATCACAGGTATTCAATTCAAAATTCATCTTGTGCGGAGGTGGTTGTGAAAACATGGGTTGATACTGATATTTAACAATGGATTTTAGAGGCAATAAGTTCACGAGATGCAGCCGGATTATGGCTAATAAACATGGCATCACCATAACTAAAAAAACGATAGCGCTGGGCGATGGCCTCCTTATAGGCATTCATCATATGCTGATAGCCCGCAAAAGCCGACACCAACATTAACAAAGTGGATTCTGATAAATGAAAATTAGTCACAAGCCCGTCGATAACCTTAAACTCAAATCCAGGATAAATAAAAATATCCGTTTCTCCGAGATAAGTGCTGACGCTATCCTCATCTTGATTAAGCCCCGCGGCTGTCTCTAAACTGCGAGCACTGGTAGTGCCTACCGCTATTACCCGTCTTCCCTCTCGTTTGGCGGTATTCACAATATCGCAAGTGCTTTGATCAATGCTCATCCATTCGGAATGCATGGCGTGATCCTCGATATTATCGACCCGTACTCCCTGAAAGGTGCCCGCACCCACATGCAGAGTGAGGTAGGTAAGCTCGACCCCTTTAGCGCGAATCTTCTCCAGTAACGCTTCATCAAAGTGCAGGCCTGCGGTTGGTGCAGCCACAGCCCCAGCATGACGACTGTAGACGGTTTGGTAACGGCTTTGATCTTCTTGGTTATCTTGGCGAGAAATATAGGGGGGTAGGGGTATATGGCCAATCGATTCCAGAGTATCCAATACCTTGTGCTGGCCGAAATCCAGGCTAAACAGCGCGTCCTGCCGACTAAGCACCTTAATGGCCAGGCCATTTTCCAGCATAATGCGGCTGCCGGTTTTGGGTGATTTGCTGGACTTTATCTGTGCCAGGCAGTGGTGCTTATCAATAATGCGCTCCACCAGTATTTCCAGCTTGCCGCCAGTGGCTTTCTGGCCAAAACAACGGGCAGGTATAACCTGGGTATTATTAAATACCATGACATCCCCTGGCCGTAATTGATCCAGCAGATCGGGAAATTGACGATGCGCGACCGCCCCCGTTACCCCATCCAGACACAGCAAACGGCTGCCCGTGCGGGTCTCGGTGGGGTGGTAGGCAATCAGCTCCTGTGGAAGCTCATAGGAAAAATCTTGGCGTCGCATAGCTCACCTGAGTCTATCGAAAAAGCCGGCAAGATTAGCCGAAACGGCGGGAAATAGCCATCATTTCACTAGATACTTTTACAGCTATCTATTGACGCATTGCTGCCCGCTGATATAATCCTTCGCCTTATTTCCAACAGCTGCCAGAGTGGCGAAATTGGTAGACGCAGTGGATTCAAAATCCACCGGTGTAACAACCGTGCCGGTTCGAGTCCGGCCTCTGGTACCACACAACACTTAAATTTCTGATTTTTAAAGAGTTTCCCTTCTCATAAAGACACTTTCTCTCCGTTGATATACTAAAGTGATACACCAACCTCCGAGCAGGTTTTTTGTGAACAGTAAATCGTGTCTCGAGCGCAATTTGCGCACCGCAATCGCCATAACACTATCTGGCCCCATTGATATGATTGAGTAAAGCTTGTCAATCAATGAATATCTGCCAAACTATAGGCGGTTCACCCTGACTCCTTGACTTTTCTAGTCAGGATAAACCTTTATTGCTCAACAGATTTCAATGGGGTCAAGAGTCTTTGATTTTATGAAGTCATGGTCTTTAAAAATGTTATTTTTATAAAATCAAAGACTCTGACCTGAATGGCACTTACTTAAGAGGTAATCCCAGTTAAATCGAGGG
>JBCBZU010000476.1:0-1939 GCA_039815165.1 Pseudomonadota bacterium | reverse complement strand
TGTGATCATCACCATGCGAGCAAGAACATGTGAGCGGGAACATGTGAGGCATAGGGGGCCTATCGGATATTCAACACCTGCCGCAACAAGGCCTGATCGTCAGCGCCTTCTTTGTAGCCATGATCTTGCCGAAAGAAATTGAGCACATTTTTGCCCACATAGCCACAATAGAGATCCTTGAATGTCATATTAATAGACTCCATTAAAGCAACAAAAAGAGGGATAGAAAAGTCCTTTTCGGTCAGTGTAAATTCGACGAAAGACTCCAGTAATTCTCGGAAATCGTCACTTTTGCGGGTGCCAAAAGACTCTTCCAGTTCCATAATAATCACCAGAGGCGACTCGCGCCGTAAAAGCAGGATACTGAGGCCAAAGTGCCAAATATCGATCAATTCCAACTTGACCTGCTCGATATCGGGGGATTGGTGTTTCCACCACTTCCAACCATGGTGATCCAGCAGTTCGGCACACTCAACCCAGATCGCTCGATACCACTCGAAGTTCTGCGCTCGCCAATTGTCATGAACTCGGGTATTCATGGCATCTTGAAGCTCTAACATTACCATTAGTTGTGTTTGCACTACTCTCTCTCTCGGATTTTGCGATTCATTTTTATGAGGCGCAGTTTATCATAATTGAGGGCAATAACTTGATGTGAGTGTCATTAAATTGCAACAAATGTTGCGTAGTTTAAGTGATATTGACGCTAAATAAGAGGTAGATGGTGAGCTTGTTCGATGTAATACACTCCCTTGACCTACAGACATTCGACTGGTGTCTTAAACGTAAGCATCGACAACTTTTTGTTGGTCTCAGTCGTTGGATTTCGCGGACTGCCGATGGTCATCTGTACGCTATTACTGGCATTATTTGCATTGCCCTGGCACAGTGGCAGCTGGTTAAAGTGCTTAGCCTTGGCTTTGTATTAGAGCGCAGCGCGTATTTTATTCTCAAAAATAAACTCAAGCGCAATCGGCCTCAACAAACAATCCCTGGTTTCCAAAGCGTCATACAGCCATCGGATCAGTTTAGCTTTCCTTCGGGACACACTTCAGCTGCCTTCTTAATGGCAGGTATAATTGGCGCCCTGTTCACCTTTGTGATTGTCCCACTAGTCATTTGGGCTACCTGGGTGGGTATTTCCCGAGTGATGTTGGGCGTACACTTTCCCACTGACAGCCTTGCAGGTGCTGCACTCGGTTTTACCATTAGTCAATTATCACTCAGCTTAATTGTATTTTAACGATAACGGCTGCATTCTTTTCATCACCCATAAGTTCAAAACAGACTAACGCTATGAAAATTCTCTACGGTGTCCAAGCAACAGGAAATGGACATATCACCCGTGCACGTGCCATGCATAAAGCCTTGCAAGCCCATAACTTTCAGGTTGATTATCTTTTCAGCGGTAGGGAAAAAGAAAAACTGTTTGATATGGATGACTTTGGTGATTTTGCTTGCCATTCAGGTTTGACCTTTGTCACCGATGCAGGCTCAGTAAAACCATTTGCCACTTATCAAGAAAACAGCTTTAAACAATTACTCAGCGATATTAAAACCTTAGATTTATCAGCTTACGATTTAGTCCTCACGGATTTTGAACCGATTAGTGCATGGGCTGCTAAAAAGCAGAATAAACCCTCTATTGCCATAGGTCATCAATACGCGTTCGATCATAAAATTCCCAAACGGGGCAACAACCCTGTTACTGCATTATTTATGCAGTACTTTGCTCCCGCCTCGATGCGCTTGGGCTTACACTGGCATCATTTTGGACAAAATATATTGCCGCCGATTGCTGACACTCATGAGCAAGCAATAGATGTTATCGACAATAAAATTATTGTTTACCTTGGTTTTGAGAGCAACAACGAAGTCATCAACTATTATCAGGAGGAATTTCAACAGAACCAGTTACAGCAAAACGCAACATACGATG
>JBCBZU010000445.1:0-2323 GCA_039815165.1 Pseudomonadota bacterium | reverse complement strand
TATTCTTTTCAAGTGCCCCGTTAGTAAAGGTGAATTTTTTCCTGGCGCTGGCCATAAGCGCTTAAGGTATCTAGGTTGGCCCACACTTTATGAAAGGCGGCGATAATGTTATCAACATCGTTACGGTTTAAATCATAAACGCACATGCCAAATCCCAGATAGTGCTTGTCATTTATCGTTTCCGCCACAGGGCAAATACCTTTTGAGTAATCGATGTCGCGATCACAAATGTCTGAAGTCCACGGGAAGCCCTTGGAGCCATAGGCCAGCTTTTGCTGGTACATGGGCAGCAGGTGTATATTAGTATACGCGGTGCTGACGCTCAGGCCCTCGGCTGCCAGGGCATCGGCAATTAACTGGCGGCGGCAGCCAGTCAGGGCTTCGTCAACTAGCATGGCAAACACATAGTACACATGGCTACAATCCGCTTGTGTTTTGGGCGTCTGTAATCCGGGTAAATGCTTAAGGCCCGCGGCCAGCTGTTGAGCCAACTCCTGTCGCGACTTAAGCAGTGCCGGTAATTTTTTAAGTTGTTCGATACCAATGGCACATTCCAATTCGCCCAGGCGAAAGTTATAACCAATCATATTATTGAGTTTGCGGGTGCCTTTGTCGCCAACAACGGCCTCGGCGTGGTTGCGAATCAGCTGCATCCGCTCTGCCAATTGCTCATCATTGGTGACTAAAATGCCGCCTTCGCCCGTGTGGATATGTTTATGATAGTTGAAGCTATAGCCGCCAATATGGGCTAGGGTGCCGGCATAGCGACCTTTATAGCGTGCGCCGGGGGCTTGTGCCGTATCGGAAATGACTTTCAGTTGATGCCGCTCTGCGATGGACAATAGCGCATCCATGGCAGCGGAGTGGCCAAAAATATCCACTGCGAGAATCGCTTTTGTTCGCGGCGAGATATTTTTCTCAACCGAGACGGGATCGATAGTAAAGGTTTCTGCTTCGATATCGGCAAACACCGGAATGGCGTTCCAGTGCAGTATGGCGGTCGCACTGGCGCACATGGTCCAGGGGCTAACAATGACCTCATCGCCAGGTTCAAGATCGATAGCGCCCAAGGCTGCGATCAGCCCCGAGGTCCATGAGTTAACGCTAATGGCATGCTTCACCTCAAAAAAGTCACAGCAGGCCTGTTCAAATGCTTTTACCTTTGGGCCGCCATAAAAGTCCTCATGCCAGCAGCCTAAGTATTGGGATAATATTCCGGAGCGCATTACCGCATCCACCGCCAGGCGCTCTTCCTCCCCTAGGGATCGATAGGGTGGAAAGGCTTGGTCAATCACTTTCGGGCCCCCGAGTAAGGCTAATTTTTCATTCATACAATCGACTGTTTTGTGCTTGGTGATACATTGTTTTGTGCTTGGTGATAGAGAGTCGCGCACAGCGCTTGTGTTGCCAAGGCATCATCGCCGGTGCACAACAGTGTTTGTTTGACGTTAATAAATTGATAGATATTGTCAAGCGCATTGAGCATGGCCTGTGGGTAGCGACCCGGGCGCTGTCGGCCGTGGTCAAGGGTGCGGTAGTCAGTAAATCTGTCGCTGTTTTGTAAGAGTCGATCGCTCCAATAGAGCCCACCTTCATACATAATGACGCTTCTGTTTTGAAAGATGAAGTGAATTTCAAATAAGGTATAGTCTTGTGCGTTAGCCGTGACAAAATGAACGGGAATAGGCCTGTGGCTGATGTTACCGGTTAATAAGGCATTAATGCTGGGGTCATCACTATGATAGTCTGCAATGCCTGGCAATACCTGGTGAACCCTTAACTGACCCAGTAATAGTGTTAAGGTATTTACCAGGTGTGAGCCGTTGTGAAAAATACCCTTGTTATAAATGCCGATAACGCTGCGCAGTTGGCCATAGTGTTGCTGCTCAATAGCTATTTTAAGATCGCGTATATCGGGATCCCAACGGCGTGTGTAGTTGACCATCAGGCCAATATTGTGTTGCTTGCACTGGGTGATAAGCTCTCGCGTATGGGCGATATGTTGGGTGATGGGCTTTTCACAGAAAATAAGCTTTGGTCGTTTTGTAATGGCCACTTGCATATCTGCATAATGACAAGCACTGGGTGAACAAATACTGATAATATCGAAGTGTTCATCCTGGGGTATTGCCGCTAATGTTTCATAGTAGTGATCTACTTGCCAATCCTGCTGAAAGGCTTTGCCTTGTTGCGGGTCGGGATCTACGCAAGCTTTAAGGGTATAGCGGCCATCGCGTCTGTAGGCTCCGGCATGAGTGCAAGGTCCATCGGTGTCGGCCAGGTCTTTGTCAAAGCCGCCGGCGATATTGCCGCAACCAATGAT
>JBCBZU010000267.1:0-3864 GCA_039815165.1 Pseudomonadota bacterium | reverse complement strand
GCCAACATTTTCAGCTTTTGCGGGAATTTCAACAACGGGGTCGAGGTCAGTTCGACGAAAAATAATGCCTTGATCTGCGGCGGCGGGCTTTAGTGTTAAATACACCTTTTTACCTGTGTGCAAACCAACGCCTGTCGCGCGAATTTCATTTTTCAGTGTGCGTTGACGTATCATCGCAAATGGCACCTCTCTATCGTATTGGCCTATCGTATTGGCGGATATTGTATAGCGGCCAGTAAAAGAGATTTAACCTGGAACTAACGCGCTTACATGCTTAAGCTATTTTCTGTTTACCGCTAAATTCAGTGCCTGTATGACAGCAATAACACAACTTTGTGCTATTGGCTTCATTTTTATTATGAATTTATTGGTAGTGATTATTTGTACAACTAGTTTAGTACAACTTGCTTGGTACAGCTTTTATGGGTAAACCGGCCCTGGAACTTTCCACAGAACTTTCCACAGAACTTTCCACATTCGCCGGAAGAGGGAATATCCAACAGGGAAAGCAGCGCGGCATTATATCAGATTTTTGTTACGTGTCAGCCTATACCCGGCAATTTTGCGCAACGCGCTAAAGTTTAGTAAAAAATCACCTGGCTTAGCGCAACTCAGGCTAAGTCCCAGACCCGCGAGAGGAGGCGCTGATCAAGGGCTTAGATCCTGGCAATAGAACTGAGTTATGCGCTAAAGGCTTTGTTCACTAAGGCGCTAAGGGCTTTGTTCACTAAGGCGCTAAGGGCTTTATGCGCTAAAGGCTTTTTCAATCCGCCTGGTTTCTTAAAAAGGCAGGAATATCTAAATAGTCAAAGTCGCTTTCTTGCTTGGAGCCCTTGGCAACGGCAGCACTACTGGACGATGCTCGTCTCATCACTGCGGGTTTTTCCAGCTCGGCATAGTCCTCTGGTATCCCCTGCTTGCGATTGTTATTCACAACCACACGGGTTTCTGGTGCACGCTTTTCAACTTGCTGGCCCTGCAAACCGGTCGCGACTACGGTGACTCGAAGTTCATCACTTAATTCCGGGTCAATCACTGTGCCGACAACAACGGTCGCATCGGGCGATGCAAAGTCTTCGATGGTTTCACCCACCTCATTGAAGTCGCCAAGTGATAAATCCAAACCGGCTGTGATGTTGACCAAAATACCGCGAGCACCTTGCAGGTTGACGCCTTCCAGAAGAGGGCTGCGAATGGCTGACTCCGCCGCCTCGCGCGCACGGTTATCGCCACTGGCAAAACCACTTCCCATCATCGCCATTCCCATTTCTGACATGACGGTGCGCACGTCGGCAAAATCGACATTGATCATGCCCGGACGAATAATTAAATCTGCAATGCCTTGTACTGCACCCAGTAAAACATCATTGGCCACTTTAAAGGCTTCAATCAAACTTGCGCTTGAGCCCAATACGGTTAATAAACGTTCATTAGGGATGGTAATTAATGAGTCCACATGTTGTTGCAGTTGATGGATACCTTCATCAGCCACTTGCATGCGCTTGCGCCCTTCAAAGGGAAAGGGTTTTGTCACCACAGCAACGGTCAAGATACCCATATCACGGGCAACTTCTGCAACAATAGGCGCGGCGCCAGTCCCAGTACCGCCGCCCATGCCGGCAGTGATAAAAACCATGTCCGCACCGTCGAGCACTTCTGCAATTCGCTCTCGGTCTTCTATGGCCGATTGACGACCAATTTCTGGATTGGCGCCGGCACCCAGGCCTTTTGTCATGCCGCCACCGAGCTGCAAGGCGACTCGCGCATCGACATCGCGCAAGGCTTGTGCATCGGTATTGGCACACACAAATTCAACACCCTCAACATTGGAATGGATCATATGACGGACAGCATTGCCGCCACCGCCGCCAACACCAATGACTTTTATGACCGCGTTTTGCGGTACGTTATCGACAAGTTCAAACATAATATTTCCCCTCTTTTAAAAAATCGATTTTCAAAATGGCAACCATTGCTGCCGAATAAATATACTTCTAAACATAGGTTTTACTGTGGCTTGTTAACGCCAGTTGTTCTCTGCAAGCTGTGGTCGTTTATAAACAATCACTAGCAAAACCCTATACCACTAACGGGGCACTTGGGTTAATGCTTAAGCACCACCTTGAAACCAGCGCTTCACTTTTGCCATCAAACTCTCGCGGCTTTCACTTTGCGATGCCGCGCCAAGCGCCTGTGATTGTTGCTTCAGACCATATTGCAGTAAACCGACACCGGTTGCATAAATGGGGTTGGCAACAATATCGACTAAACCTTTAATATGCTGCGGAAAACCTAAACGTACAGGCATATGAAAAATTTCTTCTGCTAATTCAATGGCGCCTTCCATTTTTGAGGTGCCGCCGGTTAATACAATACCTGCCGCCACTAAATCTTCGTAACCACTACGACGCAACTCAGCCTGAACCAATGTAAATAATTCGTCATAGCGTGGTTCGACGACTTCTGCCAAGGCCTGGCGGGATAAACTCCGAGCCGGGCGATCACCTACGCTGGGCACTTGGATGGTTTCATCAGAGCCCGTTAACTTTGCCAAGGCACAGGCATATTTAATTTTGATTTCTTCTGCGTGCATGGTGGGCGTGCGCAGGGCCATGGCGATGTCGTTGGTGACCTGATCACCAGCGATGGGAATCACTCCGGTATGGCGAATAGAGCCATCGGTAAAAATCGCAATATCGGTTGTTCCGCCGCCAATATCCACCAAACAAATGCCCAGCTCCCTTTCGTCATCAGTCAGCACCGAATAACTTGAAGCCAGCTGTTCTAAAATAATATCTTCAACGTCCAGACCGCATCGACGAATACATTTTTCAATATTTTGTGCAGCATTTACCGCGCAGGTAATTAAGTGCACCTTGGCTTCAAGACGCACCCCTGACATACCCAGTGGCTCTTTTATGCCCTCTTGACTATCGATCAAATATTCTTGCGGCAGAATATGCAGAATTTGTTGATCGGCAGGAATGGCTACCGCTTGCGCGGCGTCAATAACCCTGTCAATATCCTGCGACATTACCTCACGGTCTTTGATGGCGACAATACCGTGGGAATTAAGGCTGCTAATATGGCTACCGGCAATTCCCGCATAGACAGAGTGAATTTCGCAACCCGCCATGAGTTCTGCTTCTTCAATGGCTCGCTGGATGGATTGCACAGTGGATTCAATATTAACCACAACACCTTTCTTTAAACCATTGGAGCGGTGAGAACCAATGCCAATAATCTCTATCTCTGCCGATGCATTAACCTCACCCACAATGGCAACGACCTTGGATGTTCCAATATCCAAACCGACGATTAAATTACTATTGTCACTCGCCACTTTTTTTAGCCCTCGTTTTCTTGCATGGCGCGCACACCAGAGGTATTTGCCTTTGCTTGCTCTGCACCTGGAATAGTGGATTCAAAACTTGGCAGAGGTCGCCACTGTATGGCTAAACCACCTCGATAACGCATATCTACCTGCTGAATTTGTTCAGGATTGGCAATCACATTTTGCTCAATCATCACTAAAAATTGATGGGTTTTTTTTGCTACATTATCCCTTCCCGCAATCAGTTGCCAGCCGTTACTCAAGGTCAACAGCCAAATGCCTATAGAATTTTTCTCTAGGGTTTGAATGGTTAAGGCGCTGTTAGAAAATAATTCCGATAGCTGTTGATATTGCTGCATCAACTCCAGCGCTTCATCGGCGTTACCTTTCAAAACCGGGAGATGATCTAACAATTGACCCACATCCGTTAATACCAGCTCGCCTCTGTTATTAACAAAGCCCGCACTATCCCATTTTGCTATGGGTATTTGTTCTTCAATAATGACCTGCAATTTATCGGGCCATTGCCG
>JBCBZU010000036.1:0-9505 GCA_039815165.1 Pseudomonadota bacterium | reverse complement strand
TAACAGTGCGCACGGGAATATCAATCAGCCCTCTGGGCTTGCGCCCCAGCAACTCGCTGACGCGTTTATAGTCTGCTTCAGTAATACGTGACATTTTCAACCAAAAACCGCTGTTGGTGGCTTAACTTAAGCGAAAAACCATTTAAAATCAAAAGTTAGAATCAAGAGCTGACAAAAAACCTGGGTTGCTGCCGCGCTGAGAGCAATCCAACTGGGTTTATAGGATAATCAGCACAAACCACCCAATTGGAATAGTTTAGCGATGCTAGAGTTTCCGCAACAAAAAAATCATGAGCTGCCGCTGTGCACTGAAGAGACAGACTTCCCGCTACCCGCACAGCTTAATGCCAAAACCCGTTATGCCTTCTTTTCCACCATTGCCACGGGTGGCAAATCGCTTATCAAGTCCTGCGTTGACTTACATTTACGCCGCAGGGTT
The DNA here is from genome assembly GCA_039815165.1 of Pseudomonadota bacterium. Classification (GTDB taxonomy): domain Bacteria; phylum Pseudomonadota; class Gammaproteobacteria; order Pseudomonadales; family Cellvibrionaceae; genus CANLBN01. The sequence continues at coordinate 9,066 of JBCBZU010000036.1, read as the reverse complement.
TGCTACAAAACACTGCGGCCTGAATTTGTCGATAACGACATTGAAAGCCTTCGCTTGCTGCGTGAGGCGAGAATCTCCGCCATGCTGCAACACCCCAATACGGTCCCCACTTACGAGCTTGGGCGAGACAGTCGAGGGCATTACTATTTCACCATGAAGTTGATTCACGGCTATACCTTGCGCGAGATTTTTAACTTTCGTGAGCGTTATGACCTCACCCAATTACTGGATGTGATTGTCCAGGTCGCCAGTGCACTGGCCTATGCCCATTCAATGGGCGTACTGCATCGAGACATCAAGCCCGACAATATATTGATTGGCCCCTACGGTGAAGTATTGCTGCTGGACTGGGGTATGGCCAAGGTCTGGACCAAAGACCACCAGGACAGCGCAACAGACCATATCGATGTTGATGAGGTGAACGCAGATTTGGGCATGACCGGCGAGGGCAAACTGCAAGGCACTGTCATGTATATGTCCCCGGAACAAATAGAGCGCAATCCAAACATTTCCTTTGGATCCGACATTTACAGCTTAGGCGCCGTGCTTTACGAAACCCTAAGCGGAACCACTCCTTTTCAAGGTGAGATCGTGCGCAAGCTTTTAGATAAAATCCGCACGGAGACCCCTGCATATCCACAATCCACCACACAGCAGCCCTTACCTGCTGCGCTGTGTGATCTGTCAATGCAATGCTTGGCAAAAAATCCTGAACATCGCCCCGGCTCCGCCGCTGATTTTATTCGCAGAATTAAAAACGGTTTCTGAGTATGGCACTACGTTCTCTGCTGCATCATATTGATACTAACAATCTGGATCTTCGGCAGTTAGATATATCCAATACTGCCTCGATTCGCAGCCACAGTTGTGGCAACACCCATAAAGGTTGGGTTCGCTTCGTTAATGAAGATGCCTTTTTGGAGCTGTCTGATGCCAGGCTGTGGGCAGTCGCCGATGGCATGGGGGGGCATAAACGAGGCGACTACGCGAGCAATGCGGTTATTAAAGCACTGCGACGCTTTTCCCGTAAACCCAAACTTTTAAGCTCAATAGAGGATCTACAAAATCTGCTGGTAGAAGCCAATGAGGTCTGCCAAAAAGCCTTTCGTGCAAGACGTATTGGCTCAACAGCGGCCTTACTGTTCGAGTTTGGCGGCCACTGTTTTTTTATTTGGGCCGGCGATAGCCGAATCTACCGAATACGCGATGGCCACTTAGAACAGATGACCCGTGATCACAGCCTTGCACAGGAAAAATTTGCCAAGGGTGAACTGAATCAGGATGAAGCCCAGCGCCATTCATCTGCTCATATACTGACCAAAGCCATTGGTATTAATCGACATCTAAAACTGGAATTACGGTGCTCAGCGGTAAAACCCGGCGATCGATACTTATTGTGTAGCGACGGCCTGTATGGCGAGGCGCAGGCGGCAGACTTAAAGCTCCATTTATCACAACAGTCGCAGACTGAGGCCTTGGATGGCTTAATCAACGTAGCGCTGGAGCGCGGTGGGCGGGATAATATCACGGGTATTATTGTCGACTTTGAATAGCGGGCCATAAAATCGCACCAAAATAATGCTAAATTTATCAAAACGCCCGACAGTTGTGCGCGAATCATTATTTTTTTATAACCATAAACGGTGTTTTTGCTGCGCTGTTATGCGCCATACGCCTCTTTGTCGACCCACTTAATGGTTTATGGAATAAAAATTGCACCTGCAAGGCGCTCGGGTATCGAGTAAACATCCGACCATCCATATCATTAATTATTTTATAAGACATAACTGGAGTAATATTCAACATGAAAAGTAAGTTGGAATATATCTGGCTTGACGGTTACACGCCGACCCAAAGCCTTCGCAGTAAAACTATGGTTCGCAGTGACTTTGGAGGCAGTCTTGAAGAGTGTCCAATGTGGTCTTTCGACGGTAGCTCAACTGAGCAGGCAGACGGTAGTGATTCAGATTGCTTGCTTAAACCTGTTGCGATCATTCCTGATCCCGATCGTACCAATGCTTACTTGGTGATGACCGAAGTATTAAATGCTGATGGAACGGCCCACGTTTCCAATGGTCGTGCCACCATTGATGAAGGCGAAGACGACGATGATTTCTGGTTCGGTTTCGAGCAAGAATACTTTTTGATCGACACTGACACTAACCTGCCATTAGGCTTTCCCGCCAATGGTTTCCCTGCTCCCCAAGGCCCTTACTATTGCTCAGTCGGCGGCAAAAATGCCTACGGTCGCCACATTATTGAAGAGCATCTGGACCTTTGTCTGGAGGCCGGTTTAAATGTAGAAGGCATTAACGCTGAGGTTGCCTCAGGTCAGTGGGAATATCAAATTTTCGCCAAAGGCGCCAAGCGCGCGGGAGACGAAATTTGGTTGGGCCGATATATTCTTGAGCGCACCGCTGAAAAATACGGCGTCGCGGTCGATTGGCACCCCAAACCACTGGGCGATACCGACTGGAACGGTTCTGGCATGCACGCTAACTTCTCTAACGGCGTTATGCGTGAGTCAGGTAAAGAAGAAACCTTCACTAAAATCTGTGAAGAATTCGGCAAGAATATCGAGCGACATATTAGCGTTTACGGTGCCGACAACGACCAGCGTTTGACCGGTGCGCACGAAACTCAATCCATCAACGAATTCAGCTACGGTGTATCTGACCGCGGTGCGTCTATACGCATCCCTGTCGGTACCGTTGAAGATGGCTGGAAAGGTCGCCTGGAAGACCGTCGCCCAGCGTCTAACGCCGATCCCTACAAGGTGGCAGCGGCCATTGTTAAAACCACTAAAGAAGCTGGCTTATAGCTCTCGCTTTTATGGATAGCCAACTGATCAATCTGGGACTGTAAAAGCAATAACAAAAAGCCGGGGCAATGATTGCCCCGGCTTTTTGTCGTATTTGCCATCAATATAGGATAAACACTAAGGGCTTGATTTTCTGGCTGAACCAGAACCAGCCTATCTTCTGACTGCAAAGCCCCAACTAGATAGCCCCAAGTAGCCCCAAATAGAAAGTGCCTGAAAAAACCTAAAATGCCGCCAGAGGCCCCTATGGCCCTATGGCCCTATATTTTATTTTTCCCAGGCGAACCATAAGACTAAAAGCAATCGAACTGGGTTTTTTAGGATAATCCGGGTTAAACTAGCCTCTATGACCGGAATAATTCCCAGACCCTTTATTGATGACCTGCTCGACCGTGTCGATATTGTTGAGATCATCGATCATCGGGTAAAGCTCAAAAAAGCAGGTAAAAACTATACTGCCTGCTGCCCTTTTCACGACGAAAAAACACCCTCGTTTACGGTTAGTCCCGACAAACAGTTCTACTACTGCTTTGGCTGTGGAGCCAACGGCAATGCTATTGGTTTTTTGATGGAATATGAGCGCTTAAGCTTCCCCGATGCTATTGAGAATATTGCCAATTTGCTTGGTCTGGAGGTGCCCAGAGAAGAGACCCAAGATCCTAAACAACGCGAACGGGAACAGGCCCAGGAGCAAGCACGCAAGACCCTATACTCGCTGATGGACGCCGCAAATCACTACTTCCAACAACAGCTACGCGGCCATCCGCAAAAACAACAAGCGGTTGATTATCTACAACGGCGAGGACTAACAGGCTATATTGCCAGGGATTTTAATATTGGTTTCGCGCCACCGGGCTGGAATAACCTCGGCTCCAGCCTTGCCACCTCCAACGAGAAGCAAGACCGACTGCTGGAAGCGGGCATGCTCATCCATAACGACGAGAAAGACAGCCTCTATGATCGCTTTCGCGATCGCATTATGTTCCCCATTCGCGATACTCGCGGCCGAGTAATCGCCTTTGGCGGCAGGGTATTGGGAGATGATAAACCCAAATACTTAAACTCGCCAGAAACCCCTATCTTCCACAAGACTAAAACGCTATACGGCCTCTTTGAGGCTCGTGAGGCCCATAAGCAACTGTCTCGCTTACTGGTGGTGGAGGGCTATATGGATGTAGTGGCCCTGGCCCAGTTTGATATCCGTTATGGCGTCGCCACTCTGGGAACCGCCTGCAGCCAAGAGCATTTAAACCGCGCCTTTCGCTTTACCAGCGAAGTAGTATTTTGCTTTGATGGCGATGAAGCCGGCCGCAAGGCCGCAAGACGCGCCATGGAAAATGCCCTACCCGCAATGGAGGATGGTCGACAGGTTAAATTCCTCTACCTGCCCGAGGGAGAAGATCCCGATACGCTGGTGCGTCAAATCGGCAAGGATAAATTCACGCGCTTAATCGAAGGTGCCACACCCTTGGAAAGTTTCTTATTCGAAGAGCTAAGCCAGGGTTTAGATGTCAACACCATGGAGGGCAGGGCCAGACTCTGCAAATTAGCGGCCCCCTTAATGGATCAACTGCCCCGCGGCGTATACCGCGAATTGATGTTTAATCAGCTTGCCAATAGAGCTCAGCTGAGCCTGGATGCAGTGCTGCGCTTATTGGAAGAGCTACCACAACAAGCAGTTCCCCAACCTGAGTCTCAGTCCAATCACGCCGGACACGTCAATTATTACCCTGGGTCGACAAGTCAAGAACAACTTGCTGCTAACCACACTCAATTGCTCTCCAGCGATCGATTAGAACAGCAAAGCACAGAAAAGAAGTCAATATCACACAAGCCCCAACAAGGCTTGCAAAAACACTCACAAGCCAAATCCGTTGAACTGGTTTTAACACTGCTAATGTTCCAGCCCAAGTTAGCCAGCCACTTGACTGACACCGCTTGCTTACAGCACAGCCAGGACCAAAACGTAAAATTACTGACTGAATTAATTAATTTGCTTCACAAACGCCCAGAATATACCAGCGGCCAGATCCTGGGATTTTGGCAAGGCACCTATGGCCCTAAGGCGGTGGACTATTTACAGGAGGTACTCGCTAAAAGCTCGCTATTTCACCACATTACCGATTTGCAGCAACAAGGTGAAGACTTACACACCTTCGACCCAAAGCAGGAATTCCTCGACGCCATTGACCATATCGAGCAGCAACAACAGCGCATGGACTGCGACAACATCATTGAGCAACTCAACAACAAGCCTATCGACACCTGGACTGAAGCCGAAAAACAACTATACCAGAAAGCCATGATCGCAAAGGACTAAGCACAGAAGACATCTCTTGGCGGATAAGCCCCCTTTAGCGTCTTCAACAATAGAGCCCTTAGCGTCTTGAACAATAGAGCCCTTAGCGTCTTAAACAATAAGAGCCCTTAGCGTCTTAAACAACAAGAGCCCTTAACGTTTAGGCTCTTAACGTCTTAAAAAATCAGCCCTTGGCACTATATAGGCCTTTAGTGCCCTAAAAAAGCACTTGAATTTTTTAGTCGCGCCTCTATTTTCCTATAGAATCAAGCCACTAATATCGACTATAATGATCGGTTTAGTGAAAGAATATCTTTTTTGGGCGCTAAGCGCGCTATTGGGTTTATCGTTGAATCGCTAATCAAATCCCCCTTGCACAATAAATGGTCGCTGAAGCGCGGGCTTCAGGCGTGTAGACACTTTGCGATTTAAAAAACAGATAACAAGCTTTAGCTCAATAGACGATAAAACAAAGCAGCGGCCAAACACCATCAGGAGCATGCATGTCCGAAACACAACAGTCACGTATTAAAGAGCTTATTAGCCGCGGTAAGGAACAAGGCTACCTCACCTACGCTGAAGTTAACGACCACCTACCCGATGACATCTCTGATCCGGATCAGATAGAAGAAATCATCCAAATGATTAATGACATGGGGATTCGCGTTTACGAGACTGCACCCGATGCCGAAGAGCTGTTGATGACTGACGGTGATTCTGCGGCTGACGAAATTGCTGCCGCAGAAGCGGCTGCCGCCCTTGCCGCTGTAGAGACCGAGGCTGGCCGCACCACCGATCCGGTGCGCATGTACATGCGTGAAATGGGCACTGTAGAACTGCTGACCCGTGAAGGCGAAATTGCCATCGCCAAACGCATCGAAGAAGGCACCCGCGACCTTATGCACGCCCTGGCATATTGGCCGGAAACGGTATCGGGTCTACTCAATGAATATGCCCTGATCAATAAAGAAGAACGCCGCCTGCCCGATGTCATCACGGGTTGGCTGGACCCGACTGATGAAGTACCTGCTGCTGGCCCGGCTGCACAAGCAGATAAAACAAGCAGTGAAAGCGATGATGACGACGACAATATCAGCGGCGTTGATCCAGAAGAAGCCAAACAACGCTTTGGCGTGCTAAAAAAGCAATGGAGCAAAACAGACAAAGCCATCACCAAACACGGCCGAGAGAGCAAACAAGCCGATAAAGAACTCGCTGCTCTTGGCGATATTCTAAAGTTTTTTAAACTGCCTCCTCGCCAGTTTGATCCGATGTATATCAGTGCTCGGGGCGTGCTGGAGCGCATTCGCCAAGAGGAACGCATGATCATGGCCCTTTGTGTTCGCGAAGCCAAAATGCCGCGCAAAACCTTTATTAAGGAATTTCCCGGTAACGAAACCAATGAAGACTGGATTCCTGATGTAGTCAAGAAAAAGCGTGATTACTCCGATACACTGCGCCATTTGCAGGAAGAAATCCTTCGCTCACAACGCAAATTAATTCAGATTATTGAAGAAGTTGGGCTCGAACTGTCAACCATCAAAGAAATCAACCGTCGCATGTCCATTGGTGAAGCCCGCGCCCGGCGAGCCAAAAAAGAAATGGTAGAGGCCAACCTTCGCCTGGTGATCTCCATCGCTAAAAAGTACACTAATCGCGGCCTGCAATTTTTAGACTTAATTCAAGAAGGCAATATTGGCTTGATGAAAGCAGTGGATAAATTTGAATATCGTCGTGGATACAAATTCTCCACCTATGCCACCTGGTGGATTCGCCAGGCCATTACTCGCTCCATTGCCGACCAGGCGCGCACCATTCGCATTCCGGTCCATATGATTGAAACGATCAATAAACTCAACCGTATTTCTCGCCAAATGCTGCAAGAAATGGGGCGCGAGCCAACCCCGGAAGAATTGGGTGAACGCATGGAAATGCCCGAGGATAAAATTCGCAAAGTCTTAAAAATTGCCAAAGAGCCCATCTCCATGGAGACACCCATCGGCGATGATGAAGACTCACATCTCGGCGACTTTATCGAAGACAATACCATCGTCTCGCCAGTGGAGTCGGCGACCGATATCGGCCTGACCGAATCAACCCGTGAAGTACTTGCCGGCTTAACGGCCCGCGAGGCCAAAGTACTGCGCATGCGCTTTGGCATCGACATGAATACCGACCACACTCTGGAAGAGGTGGGCAAACAGTTCGATGTAACCCGCGAACGTATCCGCCAGATCGAAGCCAAAGCTCTTCGAAAACTACGCCACCCAAGCCGCTCTGATCATCTGAGAAGCTTTTTGGACGAATAGTAAAAAATAGGTACTGTGGCCATTATCAAATACAGGAAGTCTCAGCCGATTTAAGACAGCAAACTTGTCAGTCTCGATTGGGCTGGGAGTAAGGCACAAACAGGGAACAAAAAATTATAGGAGTATGCATAATCTACACAATTGAGATCTTCTAATACGGAATGTGATGATCCAAAAAATACCAGGCCCAAGGGCTCTTGGCTAGGAGGCCTAGAGCAATCGACCAATAGTCGGAGGGCCAGGTACGAGAAGTTTAAATGGACCTTTAGCTCAGTTGGTTAGAGCACTCGACTCATAATCGGAGAGTTCAGCAGTAAAAATTAGGAAAATGGGCCTGTAGCTCAGTTGGTTAGAGCACTCGACTCATAATCGATAGGTCCTCAGTTCAAGTCTGAGCAGGCCCACCATTTTTCCTAATAAAATCAACATCTTACATCAAGGCTTTCAAAGGCATCCCATCTCAAAATCTACATCAAATTATGTAATTTCTCTTCCGTTTTGCTGCCCTAAAATTTTAAATAGGCCTATTGGTAAAAAATCTCGGGGTTACACTGGGGTTACATTGAAAAAATCAATCCGAGGCACTATTTTATTCACTGTGGTACGATTAAAGTTTGGTTAATTTAGATTTGGAGGTTGTTATGCAGCCAGAAATACGCCCATCAACAGATAGCGCAGAAGATCAGGCCACTCAATTAGCGCGAGAATTGGATACTACAGAAGGGCTTGAGAGAATTAGCCGTGAGGCCTATGAGTTTATACATGGCCGTCCCCAGGCGGAGGGAGAGCAGGACAGCACACCGTAATGGCTCGCCCACAGTTTTTCCTTATCGCTGGCCCTAACGGCGCAGGCAAATCAACGTTTACATCCATAGTGCGGCGGCGCTTTCCTAAAACCAAAGTCATTGACCCTGACGCCATCGCAAAAGAGGTCACAGGCTCTTACAGTAATATCGCAGAACAAAGCGTTTTTGCTGGTAAGGAGGCTATTAGGCAGGTGAGGGCGTGTATTAGCTCAGGTCATTCTTTTGCTGTTGAATCAACTATTTCTGGTAATTCTTACTTACGGTATGCAAGTAATGCAAAGGCAGCAGGTTTTCGCACAGTACTTGTTTATATTGCTTTGTCATCACCATCACTTAGTGCTGAGCGAGTCAAAATCAGAGTGTCTAAAGGCGGGCATACAATCCCTGAGCATGATCTACAAAGACGCTACCCCAAATCGTTAGAGAATCTTAGTAAACACATAGAGGCCTTCGAGAATGCTTACATACTCGATAATAGCCACCCAAATGATGTGTACCATTGGGTTGCTATGTACAGGCAAGGAAAGCTAAGAAAAAATAGAGAGACACCACCCTGGCTTGAAACTTATCTCATTTAACTCCGGCCAGAGTTTCGTATGCGAAACTTTAAGATCAAATATTGATCACGCTTCGGCACATAGCATGGTAGCTGTCATGTTTAATACAGCTCGATTTTTGCCTGTTATGCTCATTAGCAAGCAATTTCGCATCTAAAAAATCATCAAGTACTCCTGTCCCAAGTACTATGCCATCGCTATCAGTAACACAGCCACAAAAGCTGACGATGTTGTTATTTCTAATTGCCAGTGGCCCAAAGTAAGCGGTATTTTG
>JBCBZU010000068.1:0-7920 GCA_039815165.1 Pseudomonadota bacterium | reverse complement strand
GGTTATTGCCGAATGGCGAAAGAAGATAATATTGAATTTGATGGTGAAGTGATTGATACACTTCCCAATACGACGTTTCGGGTCAAGCTGGAAAACGGCCACATAGTTACTGCCCATATTTCAGGTAAGATGCGTAAAAATTATATTCGCATTTTAACCGGCGACAAAGTCAAGGTTGAAATGACACCCTATGACTTGTCAAAAGGACGCATCACTTATCGGGCACGCTAGCGTTGTCGTGCGCATTACATTAAAAAGGGGGCAGCAGCCCCCTTTTTAATGTAATAGCCCAATAACTGTCTAAGCGGGTTCGGGCTGTTTTTCGATCTCAAGGTTAATTTCATCCTCTTTTACTGAGATGATAACGGTGCCGCCATTGGCAAGGTCACCGAATAGCACCATTTCAGCCAGAGGTTTTTTGAGTTTATCCTGAATAATGCGATCCATGGGCCGAGCACCCATTTTTTCATCGTAACCGTGTTCTGCAAGCCAATTTCTCGCGTCATCTCGAATATCCAGCACAACACGCTTTTCGTCTAATTGTGACTGCAGATGTACCAAGAATTTATCCACTACGGTTTTAACCACCTCTTTCGACAGCGCCGCAAACTGAATAATACCGTCCAGGCGATTGCGAAATTCTGGGGTAAATACTTTTTTCAATGCTTCCATACCATCGCTGCTGTGATCTTGAGTGGTAAAACCGATTGACGAACGACTTATTTCCTCAGCGCCTGCGTTGGATGTCATAATCAATATAACATTTCTAAAATCCGCTTTACGACCATTGTTATCGGTTAAGGTGCCGTGATCCATGACTTGTAAAAGCAAGTTAAATACTTCTGGGTGGGCTTTTTCAATTTCATCTAACAGCAGTACACAGTGGGGCTGTTTAGTGATGGCTTCGGTTAACAAACCGCCTTGGTCATAACCCACATAGCCTGGGGGCGCACCTATCAGGCGAGAAACCGTGTGGCGCTCCATATATTCCGACATATCAAAGCGAATCAGTTCAACTCCCATCGCCTTCGACAGCTGCTTGCACAGCTCCGTTTTACCGACACCCGTTGGACCTGTAAATAAGAAGGAACCAATAGGCTTGTCCTCTGAGCTCAAGCCTGCACGCGATAGCTTAATGGCAGTTGACAAGGCATCTATAGCCGTTTCTTGGCCAAATACGGTCATCTTCAATGTGCCATCGAGCTTTTTTAGCAACTCTTTATCTGAGGTTGAAACTGTTTTAGCGGGAATACGCGCAATTTTGGCAACGACGCTTTCGATGTCGTGCACACCTAATTGCTTTTTGCGTTTACTGGGCGTCAATAATTGTTGATAGGCACCCGCCTCGTCAATCACATCAATTGCTTTATCTGGCATAAAGCGATCTGTAATATATCGGCTGGATAATTCAGCGGCAGACCGTAAGGCCGAATCGGTGTATCTAATCTTATGGTGTTCTTCAAATCGCGATTTAAGGCCCTTGAGAATTTTATAGGTGTCTTCGACACTGGGTTCATTGACGTCAATTTTTTGAAAGCGGCGTGAGAGTGCACGATCTTTATCAAAAATACCGCGATACTCCTGAAAAGTTGTTGAACCCATACAGCGAATTTCACCGGAGGATAACAAGGGTTTTAACAGGTTCGACGCATCCATTACACCACCGGATGCTGCGCCAGCGCCAATGATAGTGTGAATTTCATCAACAAATAGAATAGAGCCTTCGCGTTTTTTTAACTCGGCTAATAAAGCTTTAAATCGTTTTTCAAAATCACCGCGATATTTAGTGCCGGCTAATAATGCACCCATATCCAGAGAATAAACCACACTACCTTCTAAGACCTCAGGTACATCACCGTCGACAATACGCTTAGCTAAACCTTCAGCAATTGCGGTTTTACCGACACCTGATTCACCGACAAGCAAAGGATTATTTTTGCGGCGGCGAGACAGGATTTGGGTCACGCGCTCGACTTCAAATTCTCTACCCACAAGCGGATCGACTTTGCCCTCTTCTGCTTGTGCATTTAAATTGGTTGCGTAACTTTCTAATGGATCAGCGGCTTCGCCATTGTTGCTTTCCACGCTATCCATATTTTCATCATGCTGATCATGATCACCACTTACACTGTTATCACCTACTTTGGAAATACCGTGAGTGATGTAATTAACCACATCCAGGCGAGCGATACTTTGCATTTTTAAGAAGTAAACTGCCTGACTTTCTTGTTCGCTAAAAATAGCAACGAGAACATTTGCACCGGTGACTTCTTTTTTACCTGACGATTGCACGTGAAAAACAGCGCGCTGCAGCACGCGTTGAAAACCAAGTGTTGGCTGGGTTTCACGCTCATCATCAGCTTCGGGAATCAGTGGCGTGGTTGAATCGACAAATTCGATAAGCTCACCTCTGAGTACAGATAAATCTGCACCGCAGGATCTAAGGACTTGTTGGGCGGCATCATTATCCAGTAGAGCCAATAATAAATGCTCTACGGTCATAAATTCATGACGTTTTGCCCGGGCACCTTTAAATGCGTCATTTAGTGTTTGTTCAAGCTCTTTACTTAACATGAGATAACCTCAATCGATAACACCAGTCTAGTGACTACCTATCATTTATTTTACTTACTATGTGTTCAATTAATGACTAATCCTCTTCAACAGCTTCGATCTCACACAGAAGCGGATGTTGGTTTTGCTGTGCATAATCCACTACTTGAGTGGCTTTTGTCTCTGCAATATCGCGGGTATAAACACCGCACACTGCTTTACCTTCTTTATGGACTTGAAGCATAGTCCGCGTTGCTCTTTCTCTATCCATAGAGAAAAAGGATTCCAATACGTGAACGACAAATTCCATGGGCGTGTAATCATCGTTGAACATGATGACTCTGTATAGTGATGGCTTTTTAAGCTGCGGCCTGGACTCCTCCAGTAGAAGCCCGTCACCAGGCTCATAATCCGGCCTTTCTATACTTAAGCGTAGTCGATGATTTTCAAGAATACCCATATTAAAAAGTGCTAAAAATTGATTTTCCTAGGGAACCACTGAATAAGTCTGATGAAATTCAGCGCATGTAGTTGGTAATTTAACCAAGCTGACTAAATATTGTCACTCATTATTTAATAGTTAAGTTTGTCGCCTATTCACTCAAAAATTTGACTTTGTCAATACGATTGCGTATAAACCGAGCAATAAGCGCTGACGCTTATGCAAGATAATAACACGTATGTATGTCTGCTTTCATGAATCCCCTTGGATTCCGTTTTTATATCACTTGAATAATAAGGAATTAACATGGCAACAGGCAGAGTAAAGTGGTTTAACAATGCAAAAGGATACGGGTTTATATTGCCTGATCATGGCGATGGAGATCTGTTTGCCCACTATACCTCAATAGAAATGGAAGGTTATAAAACCCTTAAAGCGGGTCAAGCAGTAAATTTTGAGGTTATTAAGGGCGACAAGGGTCTACACGCGATCAAAATTGTTCCCGAACCCGAAGAAGATGCTTTAGAAACGACTACAGGACTAAGCGCATCTTCGACGGAAGCCACAACGCAAAATAAACTAGAAGCCGTTTAATATCCCCTTCTAGTTTGACTCCACCGACCCCTTCTCCGAGATAATCACTTCGGGGCCTCAGTTTGCCTTTTTATTCACTATTTACAAACGATAGCGAGTATCTAACCACAAAAAAGCCCTGATAGCCAGCAAGGGTTTCGTCAATACTCATTTAATGTGTACTACTGCAAGTAAAAATAGGTGAATCAAGGCTCCTATAGTGACCAGATTGCCGCCGCCATTGAAGTGGCGACGGCCGTACCTGAAGGCAGTGAGTGAAAGGCCTGATTGAAAGCCATACTAACGAGAGAGCTCATATTTTTTGCATCCTGAATTCGCTCGGCGTTAGGGTTACAGTGTGGCTTTAAAGAGCGGCTAAAGTGCTGTTAAGCAGTTGGCTAGGCCGCATAACCGCCGACGATTTGTCTTCATCCATCTGATAATAACCGCCAATATCAGCACGATTGCCCTGTACTGCTGTAAGCTCTTCAACGATCTTTTCTTCATTTTCAGTTAATCTGGCAGCAAGATCTGCGAATTTAGCTTGCAAATCGGCATCTTTGGACTGCTTGGCCAAGGCTTGAGCCCAATAGAGTGCAATATAAAAATGGCTGCCGCGATTATCCAGGCCACCCAGGCGACGTGATGGCGACTTGTTGTTATCCAACAACTGACCAGTGGCTTGGTCTAATGCTTCACCCAAGACCTTTGATTTGGGGTTGTCAAAGGCTTCAGACAAGTGTTCCAAAGAGACTGAAAGAGCTAAGAATTCACCCAAAGAGTCCCAACGCAGGTAGTTTTCTTCTACCAATTGTTGAACATGTTTAGGTGCAGAGCCACCGGCGCCAGTCTCAAATAAACCGCCGCCGTTCATCAACGGCACAATAGACAGCATTTTGGCGCTGGTCCCTAACTCAAGGATGGGAAACAGGTCGGTCAGATAGTCGCGCAATACATTACCTGTAACCGAAATCGTATCCTTGCCCTCTTGGGTGCGCTCAAGGGTAAAGCGAGTGGCCTCAACGGGTGCCATCACCGGTAAGTCCAGCCCTGTTGTGTTGTGATCTTGCAGGTAACGCTCTACTTTAGCAATAAGCTGTGCATCGTGAGCACGATTCTTATCCAGCCAGAAAACGGCGGGTACGCCCGTTGCACGCGCACGATTAACCGCAAGCTTGACCCAATCCTGAATAGCGGCGTCTTTAACCTGGCACATACGCCATATGTCACCTTCAGCGACCTTGTGTTCCAGTAAAGTCGCGCCCGACGATGCCGCCACCACGCGTACAGAACCGGCTGCGGGCATTGTGAATGTCTTGTCGTGAGAACCGTATTCTTCCGCTTTTTGAGCCATCAAACCCACATTCGGCACGCTACCCATAGTGCTCGGATCAAAGGCACCGTGCTTTTTACAAAATGCAATAGTCTCTTGATAGACGCCGGCATAGCAGCGATCAGGAATAATGGCCTTGGTGTCTTTTAGCTTGCCGTCTGGGCCCCACATTTTACCTGAGGAGCGAATCGCCGCGGGCATAGAGGCATCGATAATCACATCACTGGGTACATGTAAATTGGTAATGCCTTTGTCAGAGTCCACCATGGCTAAGGCGGGACGCTTGTCGTAACAGGCGTGGATAGCGGCTTTGATTGCGCTGCGTTGTTCGACAGGCAAGGTGCCAATCTTTGAGTAAAGGTCCCCCAGACCGTTGTTGGGATCAATACCCAGCTCTTCAAAAGTATCGCCATACTGATCAAATACCTCGGCAAAGTAAACCGATACTGCATGGCCGAAAATAATCGGATCAGACACTTTCATCATGGTTGCTTTAAGGTGCACGGATAAAAGTACATCTTGCTCCTTGGCGGCATCAATTTCTGTTTTGAGAAAGTGGCGCAGAGCACTTTTACTCATGACCGCCGCATCGATAATTTCACCAGCGAGAACGGGGGTTTTCTCTTTTAAGAGGGTTATTGAATTATCGTCAGCCACGTGTTCAATGCGAACATCCCCAGCGGAGTCAATCGTCGTTGATTGTTCGCTGCCATAGAAATCGCCCTCAGTCATGCTCGCCACATGTGATTTTGAATCGCTACTCCAAGCCCCCATGGAGTGTGGGTTATTGCGAGCATAACCTTTAACCGATACCGGCGCGCGGCGGTCGGAGTTACCCTCACGCAATACCGGGTTGACTGCACTACCCTTGACTTTGTCATAGCGTGTTTTAACGTCTTTTTCCGCCGCTGTTTGCGGTTCTTCTGGATAGTCAGGCAGTGCATAGCCCTGTTCTTGCAGCTCTTTAATGGCGGCTTTTAATTGGGGAATAGAGGCGCTAATGTTAGGCAACTTGATGATATTCGCCTGCGGTGTCTTCGCAAGCTCGCCCAGCTCAGCCAGTGCATCATCGATGCGCTGTTCATCGGTTAATGCATCGGGGAAGTTGGCAATAATACGGCCAGCGAGTGAGATATCTCTGGTCTCTACATCTACTCCTGCGGCTTTGGTAAAGGCTTCAACAATGGGTAGAAAAGAATAGGTCGCAAGTGCAGGCGCTTCATCAGTTTTGGTGTAGATAATCTTTGGCTTATCGGTGGTCATAGTCATCCTCAATGAAAATAGCCGTGGTATTGATAGGGTTACAGTGCAATGATCGTGGGGGCAAAAGCTGCTGGGGATAAACACATCCCCCCAAAGGACAGACCCAAATCCTAAATCTAAATAAGGTACAGCTCTAAAAAAAGCGGCGGGATTGTAACACAAACATGGTATATTTTGCGGCTTTTACACTCCATAACAATCAATGACAAGCTTTCGATGACGACACTGGTTTTATTTAACAAGCCCTATCAAGTGCTCTCGCAGTTTACGGATAAAAAAGGCAGAAAGACACTGGCCGATTTCATTGATATGGATGCAGTGTATCCTGCTGGTCGTCTTGACTACGATTCTGAAGGCTTGCTTTTGTTGACCGGCTCTGGCCAATTACAGCACCAGATCAGCCATCCCCAACGGAAAATACCTAAAACTTATTGGGTGCAAGTGGAAGGAAGGGTCAGCGATGACGCTGTTAAGGCCCTTGCACAAGGCCTTCAGCTCAACGATGGGATTACGCGACCCGCCAAGGTAAAAACCATGCCTGCACCCAAAATTTGGGATAGAAAACCACCGATACGCCACAGACAGCGCATCGCTACCGAATGGTTGTCCATTACCCTTACCGAGGGGCGTAACCGCCAGGTCAGGCGAATGACGGCTGCCGTTGGCTTACCCACGCTGCGTTTGATAAGAGCCGGCATTGGCCACTGGACGCTGGGTCAACTTGCCCCTGGCGCCTTTACTACACAATCCATTCATCTTCCCAAGGCATAAAGCATTGGATTATCCCAAAACCCCGGCTGATCGCTTATTTCTGAGCTAAGATACTGATATGTGCGCAAAAATACTTTACTCATTATGCAGCCAAATATTTAGCCAAACACTGAGCAAAAAGCCCAATCCAAACGCCCCTTACCGCTTTGCGCTGGCGCCAGGACCGCAGGCTCTCGGCCTTTTTGTGAAAAAAGGCGACGGTCTTTGTCTACGGGACGGGCGTGAGCAGGAGCGCATGCTTTACCGGCGAGCGAGGCCTTGGCTTGCCGCCCTATCCTTCAACTGCAATTCTGTGCCCAACGGCGATATTTAGACGATGGACACCCGCTGGAAACCCAATGTAACGGTCGCCACATTAGTTGAGCGCGAACACAAATACCTGCTGGTACACGAACATATTGACAATCAATCAGTCTATAACCAACCTGCCGGGCATTTAAATAAAGGTGAGTCCTTAATAGCAGCCGCCAAAAGAGAAACGCTGGAAGAAACCGCCTATGAGGTGGAGATTACCCATTATCTGGGCATGTATCGCTATATTGCCGCCAATGGCACTACCTATCTACGCCACGGTTTCACTGGCTCAGTACGCAAGCACTGTGCCGATTACCCCTTGGATAAAGGCATTATCGAAGCCGTATGGATGAGTTATGCCGACATTGTCGGCCACCTTGACCAGATGCGCAGCCCCCTGGTCAAACAGCTGGTGGACGATTATCTTAAGGGTGAATTTTACCCTTTAGCGCTCCTCCATGAATGAGTTAGAATACCGCTTTTTCGAACGTCAACACTCAATTCGCAACACTATGCCATATTCAGAATTTCCTCTCGATAAAGCACCTAAAAATACTCGCGTAATAGTGGGTATGTCTGGTGGTGTCGATTCATCCGTCACTGCCCTGCTGCTGCTTCAGCAAGGCTATCGGGTAGAGGGATTGTTTATGAAAAACTGGGACGAAGATGATGGCACTGAGTACTGCACTGC